>DIQB01000073.1 GCA_002427165.1 Firmicutes bacterium UBA5473 | reverse complement strand
CGAAAACAACTATTAGCTGCCAGACCAGACTTTTTGCTCAATCAAATGACGGAGCTAATCGATATTTGTCTTGAGCCCCAACGAGCACATGCTTAGAATTAATTTTGATGCGATGTAGCCCTTATTCCTTAGCTTAGGATGAGGGCTATTATTATTTGCGAAACGAGAGCTAAACGAGGGCTTTTCTTTCAGTGTATCAGTCTTAAGTGAGCCCACCGACAAGATCGTAAGATCAGTTATACTAATCATAATCTTGGCCATGGTTTAATTACTTCACCTCCCTTACAATACTTATAGACACAACAATATTGGAGGTGAGGGAATGGCAGGAATCTTTCGTTTTTCCTTTGGCCCTTGGAACATTCATGAAGGTGCAGATCCTTTTGGCCCCCCTGTACGAGAGCCCATAGAATTTTGGGAAAAGATGGAATTTGCAGCTCGAGGGGGATTTGAAGGGATCCAATTTCACGACGATGATGCTGTAGATCTTAACCTTTCCTTTCCCAAACAAGAAAAAAAGCTCAGAGAACTGAAAAGCCGCCTCAATAGCCTAGGACTTGAAGCAGAGTTCATCGCACCTAGATTGTGGGAAGATCCCCTCTTTGTCGATGGTGGCTTCACCGCAAATGATCCTAAAATTCGCGAGAGAGCACTGGCAAGATCAAAGCGGGCAGTGGATATCGCAAGAATGCTGGGTACGAAGCGCATTGTTCTTTGGCCTGCAAGAGAGGGTACATATTGTCGTGAAGCCAAAGATGCAAAAGTGGCCATAGATTATTTTTTAGAATACATAAATGCTCTCTTGGAATACGATAAAGAAATTAAGATCCTAGGGGAGATGAAACCAAACGAGCCCATGGATTCTTGTTTTTCACCCACTACAGGACACTTTTTAGCCCTTGGTGGATATAGCGCGGATCCAGAGCGTGTCGGGGTTTTAATCGAAAGTGCCCATGCTGTGCTCGCGAATCTGGAGCCATCGGAAGAAATGGGCTTGGCCTTAGCTTTGGGTAAACTATGGGGGATTCACCTCAACGATCAGAACAATTTGAAATTCGACCAAGATAAAACCTTCGGCAGCGTGAACTTGAGACGCGCTTTCTCCCAGGTATACTTATTGGATAAATACAACTACGGACATAGCGGAGAATATGTTGGCCTAGATATTAAGGTTATGCGCACCCAAACCCAGGAGAATTCTCTAAAACACCTAATCTACAGCAAAGATATTTTTCTGATGCTTCTAGAGAAGGTGCGCTCTGTTGATGAGGTAAAACTAGAGGAGCTGCGCCAAAGCCGAGACTATGAAGAGCTTGACTTCTACATCACAAAGCAGCTTTTAGGGAGGGATTAGGGTGTACAGAATTGGTAAAGAAGAAGTGGCAGCTGTCGCCAGAGTTATAGAAGGGAAAAAACTCTTTCGAGTTGGAGCTCCATATCAAGAGGTGGATAACTTCGAACGAGAATGGGCCCAGCTAATTGGCGCAGAGCATGCCCTATGCCTAAACGGTGGCACCACAGCTCTAATCGCAGGCCTGGCAGGTCTTGGCATTGGCCCTGGAGATGAGGTAATTATCCCTGGCTATACCTTCATGGCCACTGCCATCGCAGTGCTGGCAGTGGGCGCAATTCCAGTAATCGCGGAGATAGATGAGACCATGACCTTAGATCCTCAGGACCTAGAGCGCAAACTCACACCCGAGACCAAGGCTGTAATTCCAGTTCACATCTGTGGTTTCCCTTCCAACATGGAGGCAATTATGGAGTTGTCTCAGAGGCATGGGTTCAAAGTGTTGGAGGATGCCTGTCAGGCAGATGGAGGAAGCTACAAGGGAAAACGTCTAGGCACCTGGGGACATGCTGGTGCTTTCAGCTTCAATGATTTTAAAATCATCACAGCAGGCGAAGGTGGAGCACTGGTTACAGACAATTATAATGTCTATGAGCGGGCCCTAATCTATCACGATGGAGGCGCAGCCTTCAGACCCTATGCTGGAGAGCTCAAAAGCCCGGTTTTTGTGGGCAGCCAGTTTCGATCGAATGAGATTGCCGGCGCAATCCTCAGGGTGCAGCTAGAGCGCCTGCCCGGGATCTTAGAGGATCTACGGGCTGTAAAGAAAAAGTTTGTGGATCGCTTCAGGAAATACATGATTCCCTCAAACGATATTGCAGGAGACTGCGGTACAACAGTGGGCTTCTCCTTTGCCACTGAAGAGCAAGCACGTAGCTTTGCTACAAGCCCAGGTGTAGGGGGCTGGCTCCCTATAGACAGCGGCAAGCACGTTTATAAAAATTGGGATCCTATTCTCCAAAGAAGAGGAGCTCATCATGAGGCAATGAACCCTTATAACTTCCCTGAAAATCAAGGCTTGAGAATGAACTATAGCGAGGATATGTGTGCCCGAACTTTAGATATCCTCAGCCGCACAGTCTACATCAGCCTCAATCCAGATTGGACAGAGGAGGAACTAGAAGCACGCCTTGACAGTTGTCAGCAGGCACTTGACTCACAATTTTAATCGGAGATGTAGCAGTCCGAGGAGGCGATGGGTTGATAAGACATGACCTGCATCTGCATACCACTCTTTCTAGTTGCTGCAGGGACCCAGCGGCCACACCTGCAAACTATCTTCGCTCTGCAGAAGAATTGGGACTTGCGGTAATAGGTTTCACAGACCACCTTTGGGATGAAACTAGACCTGGTGTTAGTGAATGGTATCGGCCACAAAACTTGGCACATGTGATGAGAATTAAAAAAATGCTTCCGTCAAAGGGCCGCGTGAAAGTTTTGTTTGGGTGCGAGAGCGAATACTGCGGTAACGGCAAGATTGGGATCGGTCGTGAAGCTGCAGCTGAATTTGATTTTGTCTTAGTTCCAATGTCACATTTACATATGAAAGAATTTGTTGAGCCCTCGTGGGTGAGAACTCCTCGGGATGTAGCTGCTTTGATGGTTACCTATTTTAAGGAACTGGTGGAATTTGATTATATCACAGGGATTGCTCACCCATTTCTGCCTATTGGCTATGAAAACGTGAATCAGATTCTTTCATATATCTCAAAGGGGGAGTTTGAGGAATGCTTCGGCAAGGCAGCGGAGCAGAGAATCAGTATTGAGATTTCCACAGGGCACTTTCCCAGTATAAACAACGGTGCCGAGACCCATGAGTTTAATGATGAAACTTTCCTTGAAATGCTCTCTATCGCCAAAAAAGTGGATTGCCGCTTTCACCTAGCTACAGATGCCCACGAACTTGAAAACCTAGGGCGTATCGTGGCATTGGAAGAGCGGGCAGTTGCCATGGGTATGGGAGATGCAATTCATCCCCTTGTAGAGGAAGCTATTTCGGGATAAAAATTTTGAGGAGCTGAAAAAAATGGGAAAAGCAAAACTTGCCTATGCAATCTGGCCTTGGAGATTAGAAGAAAAGGGGCAGATGGTACAGGCATTAAAGGATGTTAAGGCCATCGGCTACAATGCTTTTGAAAGTGTGGAAAGCGCTATTGATCTTTTTGGCAATAATGCCAAAGAGTTTAGAGAAGTGGTAGCAGAATATGATGTTTGGCCTGTGAGCTTTTATTTTTGGCAAAGGGGAGATTTGAAAGAGGATTATGAGAGGCTCAAACGCAAGTTGGATTTCATGGCAGAACTCGGTGTGAAGCGGATGAATGTGCAGGGGCCAAACCGGAAAGTGGATATTACCTTGGAAGAGGTTTTAGAGATCATTAACCAGTGGGGGGAGTTGGCGAAACCGTATGGTATCGTCCCATGCGTCCATCCTCATCATGGAACTTCTGTGATGTATGAAGAGGAAATAGACTATGTGATGCAGAATACCGATCCAAACTATATCGCCTTTGGTCCAGACACTGCACACCTAGTAGCAGGCAAATGCGATCCGGCTGAGATCTTTGCTCGCTATGCTGAGCGAATCGCCTTTGTTCATTTGAAAGACTTAAAAAAGGCACAAGAGCTTGAAACTACCGATACAAGCCGCGGCTTTGAGGTTTACGGCAACTTCATGGAACTAGGCGAGGGAGACATAGATTTTTCCCCTATCTTTAAGATTTTAGATGATGTGGGCTATGATGGTTACTTAACACTTGAGCTTGATAGTACCCGCACAACTAACGCTAACAGCGCTCAGATCAACATGGACTATATGCAAACTCACTATTACAATCGAGGTTAGCTGCCATGAAAAAGCAGCGCGCAGTAGTAATAGGTGTAGGCTACATCGGCATGGTGCATATCCAAGAACTCAGAAGGTTACCTAACGTTGAACTTGCAGGTGTGGTGGATAAAAATCAGGAATTGGCAAGAAGCATTGCTGCTCAGTATGGCATTGCCCATTATTCAGATAGCCAAAGTGTCCTTGAGGATCCCAAGGTTGATGTGATTCACAATTGCACTCCTAATCGCGAGCATTTTCCCTTAAATAAAGCTGCCTTGCTTGCAGGCAAAGAGGTGTTTACGGAAAAGCCTCTAGCCCTCACTACAGAGGAATCGCAGGAGCTTGTGATGCTAGCTAGGGAGCGGAAGACCAGATGTGGTATTAATTTTTGCTATCGTTATTATCCAGTTGTTCAGGAAGCCCACGCCCGGGTTGCCAAGGGAGAACTTGGAACAGTCTACAATGTTTTGGGCCATTATCTCCAAGATTGGCTCCTGTATGATACAGATTACTCCTGGCGCTTGGATCTCCAATTGGCTGGTAGTTCTAATATCTTAGCAGATCTTGGTAGTCATTGGTGCGATTTGGCCCAATTTATCACAGGTCTCAGCATCGAAGAAGTCTTTTCAGACTTCCGTACCACCCTTTCCCTCCGCAAGAAACCTAAGGGAGGGGAAGCTCTCACCTTCAGCAAAACTCAGGCAACTGAGTTTGAGGAGCTACCTATCTCCCTTGAGGACTACGGCTCCTTGCTACTTAGGTTTGAAAACGGAGCCCGGGGAACCTTTACCACTTCAGAACTCGCAGCAGGGAGAAAGTGCGATATTGAAATTGAAGTTTATGGCTCCCAGTCCTCTTTAGCTTGGCGCCATGAGCGATCTGCGGAACTGTGGCTCGGACACAGAGATAAGGCAAATGAGCTCTTCTTTGAGTCGCCACTCCTACAAAGCGAGGAGACAAGACGCTTTGCACGGCTGCCTTCAGGACACCCTATGGGCTATCACGATGCAATCTATAATTTATTTGCAGATTATTATGAGTATCTACAGAGTAAAGCTTGCGGTAAATCCTCTGAGCTGAATTTCCCTGATTTTGAAGCAGGACACAGGGAGATGTTGATTTTAGAGGCTGCTATGGCCTCTAAAGAACAAGGGGCTTGGGCTACGGTGGCTAGGGACTCTTGAGGCTTTAATGAGCGAGAGAAGAGTAAAGGTGGGGAGTGGGCGTTGGAGCAAGAGCTTTTGCGAACTAACCCCTTGGTCTAGTCCCGGCCACTATTGCGTAAAGATCATGGTCTGCCTATTTTAGCGTCTTTGGGCTGCTGTCCTCTTTATCAATTATCTGATGGCAGGTATCTATTACTTCACAACAATAATGATGGTAGCTTCGAAGGCTCTCAGCCTGAGGAGGCGCATCTGAATCGGCGACCTGCATCTTTCGCCATAGGAGAATATAGACCCGGGCAGAGCAGCCACTATGGTTTAGCGAATCTAAGTTTCTTATGGATACAGCAGGTAAAGGGATCGGTCCTCGGAATAATATAGGCGCCAGCATGTATGGAAGCTTCACAAATCGCAATGGGGAAGATATATTTTGGTATCCAGATCGGAAATTTTTTGCTGGGAAAACGAATTGACTCCAATCTTTTAGCAGATTTAAGCGTCCCGAAATGAAGAGTTAATATGGGATTTTTAAGAGGGAAGTGAGAACTGTGGAGTTTTTCGACTGTCACGCAAGTTACGGCCCTACCTACACAAGGACGCTGTTGGAGCTACCTGATCCGCAAGCGCTCATCGCCCAAATGGAGCGAGTTGGGATTGGTAAGGCTCTTGTCTATCATGGGGCTGCTGTCCGTGGCTATCCTTTGGAGGCAAATCAAAGATTAATCACAGAACTTGCCCCCTATCCTCAACTTGTGCCTGCTTGGGTTTTGCTTCCCCCGCAAACAGGGGAATGGGATTTGGAATCATTTCCCGGGGAGATGAAAGCTAGTGGGGTGCGGGCCCTGTGGGCCTTTCCAGGTGATCATCGTTACTTATTAAACAAAGTGACCATGGGGCCGGTGCTAGAGGAGCTGGTTGCGCGGAAGATTCCCCTTTTTTTGAAGAAGGACTGGGAACTGATCTATAGCGTTTTAGCAGACTTTCCCGAACTTGTGCTGGTTGCCACAGGCCACGGCCCCTGGGGTAGAGACCGCTATTTTCGCCCCCTGCTTGAGCAGTATCCCAACTTCTACATCGATACTGCAAACTATGAATTGGATTGGGGCCTTGAGGCTTTATGTGCTAAATATGGTCATGAGCGGATTCTTTTCGGCACCGCTACTCCAGATCGCACCATGGGAGGTCCATTGTTGACGCTTTTGCATGCCCCTATCTCTTGTGAAGCAAAAGAGGCTATCGCCTCTGGCAATCTTGAGCGAATTTTAGGGGAGGTGAAGCTATGAGGACGCAGCTAATGGAAGAAGCGATCAAAGATGGGCTTATGCCATCTTGCCCCATTATCGATATCCACGGTCATTGGGGTCCGTTTTCAGGCATTTACTTTCCCAAGCCCTATGGAGATGGTATGATTGCATCCATGGAGCGATCTGGCGTGGTCTTAAATGTTTTTTCATCCCATGCAGCAATTTTTGAAGGCTTTGAAGGCAATCTCGTTACCCTTCGCGCAGTGAGGGAGTATCCTGAGCGGTTTCGAGGTTATGTGGTCTATAACCCCAATGAACCACAAACTTGGGAGAGGTGTCGCAAACTTTTTGAGGAATATGAGGAGTTTGTGGGTTTTAAGATTCATCCTGGAGTTGATAATTATTCTCTTCTTGGGAAGAACTATCAGCCCTTGTTTGAATATGCCCATCAAAAGCAGGCATTGGTGCTGTCTCATACCTGGGGTGGAGATATATGCGGTGCTAAAGCTGTGCGGGGGGTAATGGAAAAATATCCTGAAATTAGATTTTTGATGGGACACTCTTGCTATGGTGAGTGGGAGGAGGCTGTGAAAGTAGCGCAAGACTTTCCTCATGCGTATCTTGAGTTAACTGCTGCTTATGCAGTAGGAGGGTTAGTTGCTTATTTTGTGGAGCAGGTGGGAGCCGAAAAAGTTCTCTTTGGCACAGATGCTCCCTGGTTTGATCCCCACTACCCAATGGGCTGTGTGATTTTTGCCGAGATTTCAGATGAGGATAGACGCAATATCTTTTATCGCAATGCAGAAAGGCTCCTGGGAATCGAGCTTGGGGACTAAAAAGCGTGAGCGGTGGAGGCGTGGGAATGTATAAAGAGGTGGAAAATAAATCTTGGGCGGAGATTTTAGCTGATAATAAGTTCCAGTGGCAACCTCCCAAAACAGTGCATTTGGCAATTCAACCTATGCATGCTTCGGATTTAATTCATGTTGATGCTGCCCTCAATGTTTACAGGCGCCGGACTTTGTCTTTGGATTGGTCCCAGGCGCAGACAAGTTCTGCTCGAATGTGATGGGTGTAAGATGATTTAAAGGAAAGCTTACCAATGCTCTTATATGGAGTAAGTAATAATGGGAGGGAAGATTGATGATGGATCTGGAGGGGAAAATAGATCAAAAGCTACAGGAGGGTGAACTGTATGTGGGCTGGAGTGAGGTGAGTATCACCCCACCGAAACCTGTGAAGTTGCGAGGTCAGTTTTACGAGCGAATTTCCCAGTATGTGCAATCTGAAATTGTAGTGTCGGTACTGGCACTAGAGACCAGGGATTCTCAAGGGGAGAGCATGGAGCAGCTGATGATTGGCGCCTGCGATCTATGCGATGTTTCAAAAGAATTATTGGCTGCTGTCAGGGAAAGACTTGCAGGGAAACTTCAAGGATTTAATTTAGAAAAACTATTTCTCAGCGCAACCCATACCCACACAGGACCTGTGGTAGGAGACGGTCTCAACGTAGCAGGAGAACATATCTACAAATATATTCCTGAAAAAATGTGGCCTCCCACAGAAGATGCAGCCGGCATCATGGAAGCTGGGGAATATCGAGAGTTTCTAATTGAGCGCTTGTGCACGGCCTTTATGGATGCCTGGGAAAATCGCAAGCTGGGCCTTGTCAATTGGCAACTAGGCCATGCCGTGGTGGGCCATAACCGGCGCCTGGTTTATGATGATGGGAGTGCCCAGATGTATGGCTCAAGTGATACCATTAATTTTGATTGCATCGAAGGACCTGTGGATCATGGTCTTGAATTGCTGTACCTGTGGGATGAAACAGAGAAGGTGACAGGCGTGGTAGTTAATGTTGCCTGTCCCTCTCAGGTAGTAGAAGGACAATATTTTATTTCAGCTGATTATTGGGATACGGTAAGAGAAGAATTGAGAAAAAGCCTTTCCGCTGATCTCTTTATTTTGCCTTTATGTGGAGCTGCAGGGGATCAATCGCCCCGGGATCTAATCAGGCGGGGCCGAGGAGAGCCTAGCATGCGCGAGGTTGAGGGTGCTGTGGAGATGGGAAAGCGAATCGCTACGGCTGTAGTAAGTAAATATGAGGCTGCAGCTGAGGACAAAAAAGGAAAGCTAGAGTTCGGTCATCTAGTAGCAAATATTGATTTACCTGTAAAAACAGTCACAAGGCAAGAATATGAAGAGGCCAAGCTTAAGTTCTCTACATTTATTAATTCAAAAAAAACCGGTGAGAGGATACAGATCAGTGAAATTTCAAGATTTCTTCACGTACCTGGAGGGATCATAGAGCGCTTCGAATCCCAGCAGCATACCGCCTTTTATTCGCCTGAGATCCATGTGATCAGGCTGGGGGAGATTGCCATCGCCAGCAACCCCTTTGAACTTTTTACAGATTATGGTCTCAGAATGAAAGCTCGCAGTCGGGCAGAGCAGTTATTTATTATCCAACTAGCTTGCGATAGTGGCAAATATTTGCCTACAGCAAAAGCAGCTCGCGGTGGCTCATATAGTGCGATTGTTGCCAGTGGCATAGTAGGCCCAGAGGGAGGAAGAATTCTCGTCGAGCAGACCGTGAAAATGATCAATAATCTATTTAGGCCCTATCTGGATAGTGACATAACCTAAAACAATTGAACTAATGAAAGCAAAGCCTTCGGTGGAGTTTCTCTATACGTTGAGAAAAAAGAAGATGATCTGGAATATATAGAATGCATTGCGACCGTTTTTGACTATTCGAGAAAACTTTAAAGAGAGAATCATTTGAAGAGGGACGGAACAGATAGATTTTTACAGTTGCTTGCGGCTTGAGGAGAGGAAATAATAGTTTGTCTGTGATTATCTGCAGACCGCGCAGTACGAAGCATGGCACCATGATCTTCGGCGGTCGCACAGCGTCTCGGGGCGGCGAGATTCTGGTGCAGAATGCATATAAATCATAAACACTTTGTTTCAAGGAAAGGTGTGTTTCTGTGAGTAAGCAGCATAATTTGCTAATTGGCTGGGCATCACGGGATGTGACGACCACCAAGCCCGTAAATATTCCGGGACAGTTCCAGATGCGCATTTCCCAGGGAGTCATGGATCCTGTGACCGTAACCGCGCTGGTTATCGACAACGGCGCGGACTGTGTGATTTTTTTGTCCGCCGATCTTGTGGTTATCCGCTCGTACCTACTAGATGAGCTGCGTGAGGCAGTGGCAGAGAAAAACATGCAGATTCCTGTGAATAAAATTCTCATGAACGCCACTCATACGCACACGGCGCCGAGCCATTATGCGGATACTCCTGATGAGGAGCAAGTGCCCCATGACGGCATTGAAATAGCATCCTCCGACGAGTATCGCCGTTTTCTTGTGGATCAGGCTTCAGACGCGATTTGTGAGGCCTATGCCGGTCGCAGGCCTGGTGGCATCGCTTATGGTTACGGCTACGCTGTTGTGGGACATAGCCGCCGTGTCGTGTATTTCGATGATCTATCAAAACGCCCAGGCGCGGTCATCAACTCGACCCATGGCGTTAATGGTCATGCGTGTATGTATGGCAACACAAATGACGACCAATTCAGCCATTATGAGGCAGGAGCAGACCATTTCATAAATCTATTGTTTACCTTCGATGTGCAAAAACAGCTGACAGGTGCGATCGTGAACGTGCCCTGTCCATCTCAGAATTCCGAGGGAGAATACCGGATTTCAGCGGACTTTTGGCATGATGTGCGCACTGCTATCGGAGCAAAATATGGTGAGATCTTTATTTTACCGCAATGCGCTGCTGCAGGAGACCTCTCGCCGCGGATTCTGCATTATAAAAAGGCACAGGAACGGCGTTTTCGTTTGAAATATGGTAACAGTGCAACTGAATTGGCCGCTCGTCGCGACATTGCAGAGCGCATTGCCCAATGTTTTGACGAAGTGTACAGCTGGGCCAAACAGGAGATCTTCACTGCATTGCCATTGCATCATGTTGTGGAGACTGTTGAGCTTTCTAAGCGCCTGATTTCCGATGAGGAGTATGCAGTTGCCAAAGGGGGATTAGAGGAGCTGGGAAAAGAGGGTTTTATTACAGAGGGCACACCCAAGGAAAGACTTTACAATAACTCAATTTTGGTTGCTAAGCGTAATCGCTTTCGTCGTATTATCAGCCGCTACTATGAACAAAAAAACCAGCTTAAGCTGCCTATGGAGCTGCATGTGCTGCGAATTGGTGATATTGCATTCGCTTCCAATCGTTTTGAGCTGTACATGGATTACCAGCACCGGATCCAGGCACGCAGCCCTTTTGAGCAGACATTCATCGTCCAGTTGGCGGGGCAACCGGGCAAAGACGGCGGCACTTATCTGTGCACCACACGGGGCGAGCAGGGTCGCGGCTACAGCGCAAGTATGTATTGCAACATCGTAAGTCCCAAAGGCGGGCAGGAGCTTGTAGAGAGGACAGTCCAGATTTTGAAAGAGATTCATACAGAAGAATAAGAGTAATTAAGTTTTGTAGAAAGGTGGAAGAATAATGGCAGAGAAATTAGCTATCCGTGGTGGAACGAGGCTGATCCCGGAAGGAACAATTAAAAAATGGCCTCCTATAGACGAGACGGATAAGAAGCTGGTAATGGAATCGCTACTTGGAGCGAACCATGCGTTTGGACCCAATTGCAATGCTTTTCAGGAAGAGTTTGCCGCTTGGAACGGTAATAAGTATGCCATCACTACAAATTCAGGCACTGCAGCTTTGCATATGTGCCTTGTGGCCTGCGACTGTGGGACCGGGGATGAGGTTATTGTCCCTGCCTACTCTTGGTCTTCGTCTGCGACTTGCGTGATGCAGCACAATAGCATTCCTGTTTTTGTGGATATTGATTTTGATTCGATGAATATCGACCCTGATAAGATTGAGCAGGCAATTACTTCTAAAACTAAGGCCATTATTGCAGTGCATCTTCACGGCCTGCCTGCACAGATGGATCGGATCATGGCCATAGCCAAAAAACATAACTTGAAGGTAATTGAGGATGCCTGCCAGGCCCATGGCGCAAAATTCGATGGCAAAAAGGTAGGTACCATCGGTGACTGTGCAGCCTTCAGCTTCAACCAAAACAAATGTCTTTGCGCAGGCGAGGGCGGTATGTTTGTCACGGATTCAGAAGAGATGCTTGAAAAAGCACGGGCACTTTGGTCCTTCGGCGAAACCATTACAGATATGAAGAATAGGGATTATCATGTCTATTCCATGGGGTGGATGTACCGAAACTCGGATCTCAATGCTGCCTTCGGTAGAGCGCAGCTGAAAAAACTAGATGATTATCTTGCTTATCAAAGAGAAAGCACTAAGCACTTAACAGAGTTGCTAAAGGACGTCCCCTATTTGATTCTCCCCACTAGCCCTCAAAAATGCGAAACTAATGGCTATAATTATACAATTCGCTTTGATCTAAAGGCTATGGGCTGCGAGGAAGATGCTAGTGAATTTCGTTATAAGATTATTGAGGCCTTAAAAGCTGAGGGTGTAGAGACGGGAGTTTGGCAAAGATTCATTCTGCCGGCGATGGCAGTTTTTCAAGCTAAAAATGGTTATGGCAAAGGTTGTCCCTGGCATTGCCCTAATGCTCAAGAGGTTGATTACTCCGTAGAGCAGTATCCGATGGCACAAAAGCATTGCGATACCCACACAGGCATGACTATGCCCCTTCGTCTGCCAAATGATTTAAAGACCGTTATGTTGATGGCAGATGGCTTTAGGAAAGTAATGGAAAACATCGATCAGATCAAATAGCAAACTTGCAAGGAGGATCGTGATGAAGATCTCGTTGATGTCTTATACTTTAGCTCGTGGCCCGTGGGGAAAGGAGCCAGATCTTATAGCGCTCTGTGAGCTAGCAAGAGAGCTTGAGCTTGATGCAGTTGATTGGGTAACTGTTTATAACTTTGCCCCAAGTGAGGTTGCGAAAGTTACCGCTGATTATGGGTTGAAGAATATTTGTTATACATTCTCAGTACCGATTCATCATGAAGATGTCAAAATAAGAGCGAAAGCTTTGGAAGAGGTGGAGCGGGGGCTTGAGATCGCAAGTATTCTTGGCAGCGATAAGATCATGCTTCCTCTCTCAAGGGTAGAGGGACAAAGTAAAGAACGCTCGCAAAAGTTGGCGCTAGAGAGCTTACATGAAGTGGTAGCTTTAGCCAGAGCTTATAATATTACAGTGACGATCGAACATTTCCACGGGCAATTTGCGCCTTTTATTACCTCAAAAGATTTCGAAGAGGCAGTAACTACTATACCTGGTTTGAAGATTACCTATGATAACGGGAATGTCTATACGGCAGGTGAGGATCCAGCTGAAGCATTTTTGAAAGTTAAAGAACACATAATTCATGCTCATTTTAAGGATTGGCAGGTTGCCCCAGAGGGCCACATCCATGGTCTCGATGGCAGAATTTATAGGGCGGCTCTCGTAGGAGAAGGTCTGGTTGATCCTTTGCTTTGTCTTCAGGCTATGCAAAGTGCAGGCTATACGGGTTATATCAATATGGAGTATGAAGGCAGTGAGTATGATCCAAAAGATGCGATCGTGCGAGGAACCAAGTATTTACAAACATTAATCGGATCACTTACCTAAAGGTATTCAGCGGCTACAGTTGTTTTGTGTAGCCGCTTAGCATATATTTGCGAGGAGTGAGGAAAGTGTAGTTTTCCGATACCTTTTTTACCGTAATGCGCAAAAGCTTTTGGGAATTAATGTAGCAGACTGAGGGGCGGGCGTCGCCCCTTTTCTTGTGTGAGCCCGGCAGGGCTGGTTA
>DIQB01000045.1:2855-3052 GCA_002427165.1 Firmicutes bacterium UBA5473 | reverse complement strand
TTTGGATCAAATACTCCTGTTTCATTGCGAACCATCCTAATTAATAATGTTCTTATTTAGAGTGTAAACACAAAGGCAGGATCTGTCAAGTACTTTGGAGAATTATATAACGATAGATAACAGAGGGGAGAGATGATAATGGCGCGAGCAGTTGTAGTGCTGGAGTCTCAAGAGAGCAAAAGACTTATTGGTAAAGC
>DIQB01000045.1:2174-2605 GCA_002427165.1 Firmicutes bacterium UBA5473 | reverse complement strand
TTGATTATTGCAGGTGGGACCACAAATGCCTATGTGGCAGAGGAGCTTGGGGGACAGAAAATCAATAAGGCCAGCTATACTGCAGGTGTAATTACCCAGGGTCGTCTGTGCGGCACCTCAGCAGCGCAGCGGATGGCACCTCTTATCTTTGAAAATGGTGAGGTTTCTACGCGGACTATGGCAGAGGTGCTTTTGGATTTTGACCCTGATGATTGTTTTATTAAAGGGGCCAATGCCCTGGATTTAGATGGAAATATTGGTATTTTGGCCAGCCACCCCCAGGGCGGCACCATCGGTGCTGCCTGGAGCATAGTTACTGCCCGAGGCAGCCACTTTATTGCGCCTGTGGGACTTGAGAAGCTTGTCCCCTCTGTACCTGAGGCCTCAAAGGTGACAGGGCAGCTCTCTTGGGAGAAGTCTTGGGGTGCACC
>DIQB01000045.1:913-2024 GCA_002427165.1 Firmicutes bacterium UBA5473 | reverse complement strand
GTCTTGGGGTGCACCGGTTAGCCTTTATCCTGTCATGGGGGCTACAGCGATCACGGAACTTGAGGCCTTTGAGATTCTAGCTGGCGCCCAGGCAACTATGATTGGAGCGGGTGGCACCGGTGGCAGTGAGGGGTCTGTTGTTTTGGCCCTGGAAGGAGAGCTAGCTGCAGCCTGGCGCCTAGTAGAGGAGATTAAGGGAGAAGAGCCGATTCCCTCTTTGCGCCAAAGTTGCCAAGAGTGCCAAGCTAAAAAGTGCGGAGCCCGCAAAAAATGAGGGAGCAGATCATTCGTATTGATGAGCTCCTGCTGGGGGAGTATGGGGATCAGATCCAGGCTCCTCCCAGTGAGCCTTTGGCTGAGCTGATCTTTACTATCCTCTCCCAGAGCACATCCCGGAAGAATTATGAGCGGGCATATAGCAGGCTCCGGGAGCGCTTCCCCACCTGGGAGGAAGTTTTAACCGCCAGGACTGAAGAAGTAGAGGAAGCCATTCGTTCTGCAGGTCTTGCTCGTACGAAAGCTCACCGGATCCAGGAGGTTTTGCGCCAGGTTCTGGAAGAACGGGGTGAATTATCCCTTTCCTTCCTTCATAACCTTTCCCTGGAAGAGGCTTTTCAATACCTGATTCGCTTTCCTGGGGTGGGTCCTAAGACTGCGGCTTGCGTGTTGCTATTCTCCTGTGGGATGCCGGCTTTTCCTGTGGATACCCATGTGCATCGGCTCAGCCAGAGACTGGGGCTGGTGCCAAAAGGAAAAAATGCAATTGAGGCACAGGCTATTTTGCAAAAGCAGGTTCCCTCTGAGATCGCCCATAGATTTCATGTAAATCTGGTGAATCATGGGCGCGAGGTGTGCAAGGCACAAAGTCCAAGGTGCGGGGAGTGTGTGCTTTCGGGTGAATGCGAGGGGGAAGGTAGTTAAGTATGACACCTGGGACCTTTTATTCTTGAGCACTTTCATGATTAATATCATCTGCCGCTTCGTACCAATTTGGCTGTTAAATTGGATGGTGTAGTTAGCGTTCAATATTAAATTCCATATCTTTGAAAAAGTCATCGACGCTCTGAGAAGAGCTTGCTGTTTTTGTTTTAAAGTAGCTAATGTAGTCGCT
>DIQB01000045.1:0-660 GCA_002427165.1 Firmicutes bacterium UBA5473 | reverse complement strand
TTCTGCAGCTTCTTTCGTTGTCGGGTCGATTCGGATGTTAAACCTAAAGGAGTCTTGCTAGCTCTCAAATTGTTACCGAAGGGTTTATACTCTTGTGTGAAAGCAAGCGAAGGGTACCTACGAAGTTGTAGTGTTTACTTCAAAAGGGAAAAGCTCTTGAGACTGGCTTGAAAGGGTGGATGGGTCATGAGGTTGAAGAAAGGTCTTTTTGGATTTATCCTGGGTCTGGTCTTAAGTATCACAATAACACCTGTTATTGCAGGCTCGTTTTTGGGAGAGTGGGCAGGGGAAATTAAAATTCCAGGCAGCCCCCTGTCAATTGTGGTGCATTTGGCTGAAGTAGATGGTAAGTTTCGAGGTAGTATAGATATACCCCTGCAGGGCGTCTCCCGACTGCCACTGGAGAAAATAACCATGGATAATGTGGAAATTTCCTTTTCTCTGGCAGGAGTGCCCGGTGGAGCTAAGCTGGAGGGTAAGCTGGAAGCGGATGGGAGGCAATTAGCTGGCCAGTTTTACCAAGGAGGTCTCGCATTCCCCTTTCTCTTGAAACGGCAAGGAAAGGGGAATGGGGATGATCTCTCGGAGCTTCGCAAATTTATAGCAGATGCCAGAGTTCAGTGGCAGGTGCCAGGCCTTGCTGTGGGGATTATTAAAGAT
>DIQB01000111.1:3496-27799 GCA_002427165.1 Firmicutes bacterium UBA5473 | reverse complement strand
ATGAGATTTACATACAACATTTTGGAGCAATTGAAAAGAGGTGAAAACCCAATATTCATGCAGGTTTTGACCTCCTTTTTTCTTTTTAACTGTCGAAAATAGGATATTATAGCCATCAGGCAAAAAAAGTCAAGGGAAGAGAGGAAATTTTTTTCATTTCTAAGGGATTTTAGAAAGGCTGGCCATCGTCTGAAGGCAAGCTTGAGCAATTTTTGCTGAACTTTAGCCAAATAGGGAAAAAAATGCAGTGGAAGTTAACACTTCCAAAGGAGGAAGATAGCGGCCAGAGCGCGAATATTTTATCTCAAGGGGGCAAGCATATGCGAAAAATTATCTTTCTATTAATCTTGATTAGCTATCTCCCTGCGCAAGCAGCTTGGCAGACTATAGAGACCTCAAATTTCCTGGTTCATTTTCCCCAAAAGGAATATTCCCTAGCCTGCCAGGTGGCAAAGCAGGCAGAGGAAATACATCATTTGTTGATTCCTTTTTATAAGACATTCTCTAGGGAAAAAACAGAGCTGGTCTTAAACACACAAACAGATATCTTCAATGGCTCTGCAACTCCCTTTCCTAGAAATAGAGTTGTCTTGGATCTGGCCACAATTCCAGCTCCAGGTGGGATCTCAAATTCCATTACCTATCTTTTGATCCATGAATATACCCATATCTTACAATTAGATCAAAACCATGGCCGGGCAAGCTTGGTGAGGGAGCTATTTGGTAAAGCTCCCAGCTATATCACTCTCCCTGGGGCTTTTGCACCGCTGTGGTTTGTGGAAGGCTATGCAGTCTACCAGGAAAGCAAACATACCACAGGGGGCAGAGCCGGTGGTGCAGAATATCGGGCTTTGATCTTAGCGGAAATTGCAGCGGATAGGTTCTTTACCCCAGATAAACTGGAGGGATTCTTCGTCCGGGAAACCTGGCCGTCGCTGCAGAACTATGCTTATATCTATGGCGCCGAGTTCGTCTCCTATCTTGTCAGGATTTATGGTGAGGAGAAACTTGCGGAGCTAGTTTGGGATCTAGGAGAAATCCACGTAGATTTCAACCTCGCCTTTGCAAAAGTATATAGCAGTTCACTAGATGCAATCTGGCAGGAGTGGAAGCATTCCATCAAGCTCCCCCAAAAGCAAGAACACGTGGTTTTAACCGAGTCAGGTGGGAAGACCATCTGGCCTCAGTGGGCTTCAGGCAAGCTTTATTATTTAACATCCCAGGGCCGCTATGTGCCAAGTCTCAGGGTGCAATCGGCAGGCCAAGACAGACAGCTCTTATTTGGTCAGCTGGATAGTGCAGCTGTACCTTCGGCTGATGGCAGATTTTTGGTCTATGCCAAAGCAGATTATTTTGATCCTGATTCCATCTACACAGATCTTTACCTCTACGATCTCTCAGCCCAAAAAGAAAGACGCCTTACCCGAGGCCTTCGGGCTACAGATCCCTCCTGGGGAAAGAATGGTACCATCTACTATATAAGGCGGGAGGGCCTCTCTACAGCCCTTGAGGCAATCGAGCCCAGTGGTAATCAAAAGGTGATTCTGCCTGCCCAAACTGGGGTCCGCTATGCTACCCCCACACTCTCTCCGGCTGGGGATAAGCTGGCTCTGATTGTCTGGCGGGAGGGTGGCTTTCAAGATCTTGCTCTTTTGGAGCTCGGGACGGGCAAGCTAAAATACCTCACAGAGGATCGCCACCTGGAATCTGCACCTAGCTGGTGGGGAAAGTGGCTGCTCTACACCTCAGATCTTGCAGGAGTGGAGCAGATCTACGCCACAGATCTTCTTGGCCGCCATCTGCAGGTAACGAACCTCGCTACCGGTGCTGGCCAGCCTGCGCCCCATGGAGCTGAACTCACTTTTGTCTCCTTATCGGGGAGGGGTTATGATCTGGCAACCATGCCTCTGAGCGAAAGTTCTTGGTCCCCTGTGTGGAGAAAAAAGGAAACCTACACACAACCTACCCGCAGTGTGGGGAGTTACAGTCCTCTGGCCTATAACCCCCTTCGCTCTGCTAGCCCTCGCTGGTGGTGGCCCAAGGCAGATTTAGGCTGGGATGTGTTCACAGAGGGACTGGTGATGGAGAATTTCCGGGGCTTTGATACAGGTGGCAGCGATGCCCTTGGCACCCTCAGCTGGAGCCTCAGTGGCCTGTGGGAGTTCTACCCGAGCTTTGCTGCAGGAGCAGCGTTTTCTCTCTATAACAAGCTGGGGTTTGCCGAGACCATGATCCAAACCCAGCTCTTTACCACAGGCGAGGCTGGCTACGGCTTTGCAGGTCAATATCCACTGATTAAAAGGCTCAATAGGAGCTTGAATCTAACAGGTCAGCTTGCAAAGCTGCCCCAAAGTAGCGAGGCGACTTTGGGCCTAGCCTTCTCGTCTCTGTCTGGTCGAAATCGGCGCTATGATATTTTCCAAGGCTCAGCCTCTTTAGGTTACCTACGCAAGGGAAATGATGAGAGCCCATTAGCAAAAGGGGCAGTGGCCTGGCAGGGGCGTTGGCTCGATGGTTTCCGCTTGAATATTGCAGCTCAGGGTTTTGCTAGCCACATTCCAGGCGCAACCAGACTCCCAGTGAAGGGCTTTGAGGATGAGCTAGGGGCCAACATGGCCAAAATCAGGGGAGAGCTAGAGCGGAACCTAATTACAATCCACAGGGGCCATTATCTGCCTGTAGATAGTCTTAAGGGAAGGATTTATCTGGACTTGGGCTCTGTCTGGGAACAGTCTCCTCAGTGGAGACAGAGCTTTGGGGCGGAATTGGGATTGGCTACGGGCCTCGGGGAGCTGGTCTTGGGGGTAGCGTTTCCTAAAGGCCGGGAGAAAATGATCTATTTTGAGCTCCGGGGGTTCTGATTACCAGCGTTTTCCATAGGTGCCAATGCTTGACTTTTTTTCTCTTTTAGGGCTATAATATTATAAAGAGGAAAAATAAATACGTTTCAATAAAGAACAAATTGAGAGGTGGGATTTGTGGAAACAGATCGAGTTCCTTTACATCAACAAAAAGAATGGAGGCGTAAAAAGTGAAAAAGTATTTTGCGATTTTACTTGCAATTTCAATGTTGGTAGCAAGCAGCGCTGTTTTTGCCAAGGCTACTGGAGGCGTGGACAAAGTCGAGGCACCCTTTGTGAAGGATGGTTTTTGGATTGATGGCGAGACAGATGACTGGCAGAAGGTTCCTTTCTATACAGGTTTTGCAGTAGCGGAGACCGCAGATACGAATAAAGAGGCTCCAGTGCAAAGTGAGTTTGCAGTAGCTTGGGACGAGATGGCCCTCTATGTTGTAGTTAATTGTTTGGATCAGTACGATATGGAGCTTTCCATGAGTCGCCAAGACGGAGACTGGGACTGGTATAACGATGACACAGTGGAAATCTACATTATCCCAGGCGAGGGGAAAAAGCCAGTTCATTATATTGTCAACCCCGCAGAAACTAAATTCGGCAATTTCGTGGACGTAGGCGGCTTCAATTATAACTACGAAGTGAAAGTGGGCATCGACCCAGATCAGTGGGCAGCAGAATTTCGTATTCCCCTGGACAAAAATCCTCTGCCAGTGCCCAAAGCCGGCGATACCTGGAAATTCAAAATTGGTCGGCGCTATGCCCTCCGTCAGTACATGAGTCTTTGGCCCCGTGGTGGTCAGTTTGACGACGATGATAACTATGGTACAATCACCTTCAAGAAATAAAAAAGCTACAGAGAAGAAAAAAGGGATCCTCCGGATCCCTTTTTTTATGGGAGGATGTTATGCTGGGGAAGCTTTTTTTAATTTTTTTGCAGATCGGCGCCTTCACCTTCGGTGGAGGCTATGCCATGGTGCCCCTAATCCAGCGGGAAGTATGCACCAAACAAGGCTGGCTTACAGATCAGGACTTCTTAAACTGCCTAGCCCTGGCTCAATCAGCGCCAGGGCCTTTGGCCATCAACACTGCCGCCTATATCGGCTATAGGCTCCGGGGAACAGCAGGGGCCCTGGTGGCAGTGCTAGGTGCAGCCCTGCCTTCCTTTGCTATTATCATCGTGGTGGCCTCTTTTTTCAATCGCTTTGCTACCCTAGCTCCTGTGCAGGCGGCCTTTCGAGGGATGCGACCTGCCATCTTCATGCTCATGGCCTATGCTGTAGCGAGTTTGGGCAAAAAGACCCTGCATGATAAATTCAGCATTATCGTAGCCATGATGAGCTTGGGGCTTTTGCTGTTGGGCCTGCCCACATTTGTAGTGCTAATATTGGCAGGAACCATAGGCTATGTGCGGGGAGGGAAGCGCGATGCAAGCTCTAGTTAACCTAGCCCGGGCATTTCTGCAAATCGGCGCTTTTAGCTTCGGTGGTGGCTATGCCATGATTCCCCTTCTCCGGGAGCAAGTTGAAAAATACGGCTGGCTCACAGAGGGGGAGTTTTTCGATATCATCGGTATCAGCGAGATGACACCAGGGCCTGTTGCCATCAACTTTGCCACCTTCATCGGTTTTAAGGTGGGAGGCTTTTGGGGCTCTGCCTTGGCCACAGGCTGCGTGATTTTGGTGCCAGTAATTTTGGTTCTAATCTTGGCCCGCCTCTTTTCTGCCTATGAGGACGTACCCTGGGTAAAGAGGATCCTCCAGGGGCTGAGGCCTGCAACTATCGCCTTGATTGCATCAGCCTTATTATTTGTGGGAAAGGGCGCTTTTTTGGACGCCAAAAGCCTGATCATCGCAGGGATTGCTGGGATCCTGCTGCAGAGGGGACTGCATCCAGTCCTAACTTTGATTGTAGGCGCGACTTTGGGGGTTGTCCTCTACTGAGGAGGAGAACCCCCACCTTGTAGAGAAGATATAAAGCGTGAGAAACCCTCTGCTCGGGGAACGCAGAATATTGGCAATGGGGGTAATAACATGCGCAAACTATGTGTGGTGTTACTTATTCTCTGTGCAATAGCAGCAGAGGCTGTCTGGGAAGAAAAGAACTGGTGGTGGGACGAGCTTTGGGAAGAGGAACTGGGTTTATTGGAACCTGAGGAACCTAAAGAGGCAGATCCCACAGGCAAAAAGTATAGCCTAGTGGGCTTTGATGCTCGCTGGCGGCAGGGTAGACTGGATTTCCTCGGCAGTGGTGAGGATGGCAATCAGGTCTATCCTTGGCAGTTGAAGGATAGCTTCCAATACCAAAAAATTGGGAGCAAAACTGAGTTGAGCCTATTTGAATGGCGGGGGAACAATAGCCTCTCCCATGAGCTGGCTTTAGAGGAAAGAAAGTTCCCCTGGCGGGAGAATAGCAACTACAAGGAAGGAGAACAGGGCTTGGTCCTCGCTCACCAAAGCAGCACCTGGCCTGTGAACGTGGCCTGGCGAGTGGGTCAGGGAAATAAAACCTTTTCTCGGCAAGAACGCTATAATTCTCAAAGCTCCAGTCGGGGAGTGGAGCTTTGGGGCAAGGGGAAAGGGAGTCTGTGGCAGTTCAAGGTGCAGTGGGAGCAGCTGGAGAAGATCTTTCCTCTTTGGGCAGCCCAGACTTATTTCCGCGATAGTATCACCTACTCTGGCAGCTACAGACCCAAGCTGGGGTGGAGAGTGTTCTTGAAGGGCGAGGCCTGGCAGCGACAATACCCTCTAGGTGCTATGGCCACTTCTCAAAAAAACCAATGGGAGCTGAAACTAGAGGGGCCCCTGTGGCGTTGGCAGACAGAGCTCTCTTATCTCTCGCGCTTGCAACGCTACCCTTATCAGCCCAGCTATGACTACTTTCTCACCCGGGGCAGGGTGGGTCTGGCAAGGCAGCTAGCACCCACCCGGCAATTGTTTGTGGGAGTAACCGAGACAGCACAAGCCTACTTTCAGCAAGACAAGTCCTTCTCTGAGCGCTCACTGCTTCTGCGCTGGCAAGAGAAGCTTGGCCAACTGGAGCTTGTGATCCGCTGCGAGGTGGGGGAGCGGACAGATGAGCCCAATCCCTTTCTTGTTCAGTTGGAATTGGAACAGAAATACCAGTAGGGGCCCTTATTGGCGTGGGCCCCTCACCCAGATTAAAAGGCAAGTTTTTCCTGCCCGCTTAAAAAGCGGGCTGAACAGTAGCTGCAAAAGCTTCATGAGCCCCGCCTCCTTTTCAGAGCATTATATGATTGGGAGGCGGGGTTTGTGCTAGAGAAGAGAATGGAGCAGAATAAATGAGGCAAAGACCACAGAGACCATGGACACCAGTTTGATCAGGATGTTCAGAGCTGGCCCTGAGGTATCCTTAAATGGATCTCCAACTGTATCGCCCACCACAGCAGCCCGATGGGCATCGGAGCCGGTGCCCCCAAAATTCCCCTCTTCAATATATTTTTTTGCGTTATCCCAGGCGCCACCGGAGTTGGCCATCATAATGGCCAACATAAACCCTGTAACTGTGGCGCCAGAGAGCAGGCCCATCACGCCTTCAATTCCCAGCACCAGCCCTACAAGAATAGGGCTGGCGATGGCAAGGACCGCCGGCAGGATCATCTCTCGCAGTGAGGAGCGGGTGCAGATATCAACACAGCTAGCGTAATCTGGTTTTGCTTTGCCTTCTATCAGCCCTGGGATCTCCCGAAACTGCCTGCGCACCTCCAACACAATTTTCTCGGCGGCTCTCCCCACAGCGCTCATGGTAAGGGCGCTGAACAGAAAAGGCAGCATCCCACCTAGAAATAGCCCCACTAAAACTTGGGGATTGAGAATGCTCAGATCCAAAGCCAGTGGGATCTGCTTGGTTTTAGCTAGCAATAATACATGATCCCGGTAGGCTGCAATCAAGGCTAGGGCAGTGAGGGCTGCAGAGCCGATGGCAAAGCCCTTGCCTGTGGCAGCAGTGGTGTTTCCCAGGGAATCCAAAGCATCAGTCCGCTGGCGCACAGGGGCAGGGAGGCCTGCCATTTGGGCATTACCGCCGGCATTATCTGCAACCGGTCCGTAGGCATCTGTGGCCAGGGTGATTCCCAAAGTTGAGAGCATGCCCACAGCCGAGATCCCTACCCCATATAAGCCCAGGCGGAAGTTGGCATTTCCTCCAGAGAGGAGAAAACTTACAAGGATGGCGGCAGAGATAATTAAAATGGGAAACAATGTGGAGAGCATGCCAACAGAGATGCCACCGATGATCTCTGTGGCAGGGCCGGTGAGGGCAATGCCTGCTAAATTTCGGGTAGGCTTATAGTTAGCTGAAGTAAAATACTCTGTAGAATAACCGATACCGATTCCAGCGAGGAGTCCCACTAAAACTGAAAAGTAGATGCCAATGTGCTCTGAACCCAAGGTGCGGGTGATGAGAAAATAGGAGCTGATTGCCACCAAAGCAGCGCTTAAGTAGGTGCCCTTGCGGATGGCACCTAAAAGGGAACTTTGGCTTGCTTCTTCCCCAGCTTTAACCACAAAAGTGCCCAGGATTGAGGCAAAGACTCCTAGAGCTGCCATGGCCAGAGGTACAATCACCCCTTTCAGCTGCAGGTTTGCTGCCACAGCCAAGGCTGCAGTGGCCACAATTGAGCCCACATACGATTCATAGAGGTCTGCTCCCATGCCAGCCACATCTCCCACATTGTCCCCTACATTATCTGCGATCACAGCAGGGTTTCTGGGATCATCTTCAGGGATCCCCGCCTCAATTTTACCCACTAGATCCGCATCAATATCCGCAGCTTTAGTGAAGATGCCACCTCCGACTCTCGCGAAGAGTGCCATGGAGCTGGCTCCCATGCCAAAGTTCAGCATGGTACTGGTTATGTATTGGACCCGAAGAGCAGAGGAGACTGGATGCACAAGGGTGTAATACCAATTTAAGAAGAAATACCAAAAGCTCAGATCTAGTAATCCCAGCCCCACCACAACCATTCCCATGACAGTACCGCTGGCAAAGGCTACCCGCAGCCCTCGGTTGAGGCTAGTCTGTGCTGCTTGGGCTGTACGCGAGCTGGCACCGGTGGCCACGCTCATGCCAATAAAGCCAGCCAGTCCTGAGAAAAAGCCCCCTGTGAGAAAAGCAAAGGGCACGAAAATAGAGATGTAGCCTCTGGTGGCCAACAAAACGAGGATCAGGAACATGGCGCCGAAAAAATAAGCAACACTCAGGTATTGGCGTCTGAGGTAGGCTCTAGCACCGATTCGCACGGCATCTGCGATCTCCTGCATTTTTTCTGTGCCCCGATCATACTTTTTGATCTTCGCTGCCTGTAGTGCTGCAAAGACCAAAGCCAGCACCGCTGCCAGCGGTGCTAAGTAAATTGGATCAACTTTCACTGTCTCAACCCCCTCTGCACTATATCATACCCAACCGTAGGCTAATGATAGCACTGTGGACAAGGTTTGAGCAAAGGTTGTCATAGCCTGAAAAATGAAGCTAGCTGCACCTTTGCTGCCACTAGCTGCTTTATTTGTCAATTTTTCACTTTTCCAAAAAGGGACAAGGCCATTTTTTCATGATAAAAAACTTCGAAAGCTGGGTAAAATATACCCAAGGAAGGGGGGAGTAAAGTGGGAACCGAAACACTGATTTATAGCAAAGAATTTTTTTGGCTCCGCACAGGTGGCAAGCGGATAATTGTGGGGATTACTCCCCGAGGCGTGCGTGCAGCAGGGGATGTGATTACCTTGGAGCTGCCAGCGAGAGGTGCTTTTTTACGTGCGGGAGATGAGTTCGTGACGATAAGATCCGCTCAGGGGGTGTTCTCACTGTCCTCGCCCCTTTCAGGGCAGGTTGTAGAGGTTAACTGGGAACTGGCGAAGCTACCAGAGCTGCTGTCTTCTTCCTGCGATAGTTGGCTTGCCATTTTTATCCCCCAGGATCCACAAGAACTCAATGAGCTTTTCGAAGAGAGAAAAAGCGAGGCCACAAAATGAGGCCTCGCCTTCTAGGGAAGGGGAGAGCTGGGGTAACTAGGCTTCGCCCTTGGCACCAACCAAGGTCCACAGCCAAATGACAATCAATGAAAAAATAATTCCACCGATGATATTAACATCGCTTAAGACCCAGGCCCAACTACGGAAAATTGCATTTCCTAGCCAAACGCCAATGATGCTGGCAACTAAAATACCCCAAAAACCACCCGGGAGTTCTTTGCCTTTTACCAGCCAAGATGAACCGATGAAGGCCATGATGATGCTCAAAACTAAGAAAACTAACCAGAACATATCCAA
This sequence comes from Firmicutes bacterium UBA5473, assembly GCA_002427165.1. Taxonomy (GTDB): domain Bacteria; phylum Bacillota; class DTU084; order DTU084; family DTU084; genus UBA5278. The sequence goes on along the minus strand of DIQB01000111.1, from coordinate 18,660 downwards.
CCCTCCCATGTTTTTATTAGTCTCTCCCTTCCCCGGAAGAAGTAGACAAGTTTCTATCATTATTATAACACAAATAATGGAAACTGACAAATGCTTTTGACAACCGCACATCGTATATATTACGTTGTAAATGATCGCTCAATAGCGGTGTCTAGGATGATTCACAATACGGATCATCCGAGACTTGATCAAGAGCTTCTCTGTGCTATAATAGATAATAAAGGCTTGTTCGGTTTTTAGGAGGGAATTTTTTTGTTTGCTATTCTGAAGAAACAGAACCTAGGGCCAAATGTAAATGCGTTTCAGATTAAGGCCCCTCAAATCGCGCAAAAAGCCCAGCCTGGGCACTTTGTTGTGATCCGTCTCAATGCCACAGGAGAGAGGATCCCCCTTACCCTTGCAGACTGGGATCCTAGTTTAGGCACAATTATGATCGTTTGCCAGACCTTTGGTAAAACAAGCTTCCTGCTCAACCAAATGGAAGAGGGGGAGGAGATTGCTGATATCCTCGGACCTTTGGGCACACCACTTGAGGTTAAAAAATATGGCACCGTAGTTTTGGTTGGCGGTGGCGTAGGGGTGCCATCGATTTTGCCCAAAGCGAAAGCTTTGAAAGCGGCTGGCAACAAAGTGATTAGCATTATGGGGGCAAGGAACAAGGAGCTTTTAATTTTAGAGGAGGAGCTAGCTTCAGGCAGCCATGAGATTCACTTCACCACAGACGATGGCAGCTACGGCCAAAGGGGCCTAGTTACAGATGTGTTAGGAGAGCTCATCGCAAGCCAAAAGCTAGATCTGGTGATCTCTGTAGGACCTGTGCCTATGATGCGAGCCACAGTGGACCTGGCCCGGAAACACAAAATTCCCAGCATCGTTAGTTTAAATCCTATCATGGTAGATGGCACTGGCATGTGCGGCTGCTGTAGGGTGAGAATTGACGGGGAGACCAAGTTTGCCTGTGTGGACGGTCCTGTTTTCCCTGGAGAGAGCGTGGATTTTGCAGAGCTTGCAAACAGGCTCCGTTATTATAAGGAAGAAGAGACCCAAGCCATGGAGGGGGTGCATAAATGTCAGTGCGGCAAGTAATGGGCAAAAGGGGAGCGGAGAGAGCTGGTAATTTCCACGAGGTGGCCTTGGGCTTTACTCCTCAGCAGGCCCAACAAGAAGCCCAGCGGTGCCTTCAATGCCCCAAAAGGTTCTGTGTGGCAGGCTGCCCTGTAGGTATTGAAATCCCGGATTTTATTAAATTGATTCGGGAGGGTGATTTTTCTGGGGCCGCGAAAAAGATTAAAGAAAAAAACAGCCTTCCTGCAATTTGTGGCCGGGTATGTCCCCAGGAAAACCAGTGCGAATTGAAATGCATCCTCCATCGCAAAGGGCAAAGTATCGCCATCGGCGGCTTGGAGCGCTTTGTAGCTGACTGGGAGCGGGAGCATAATCCCCCCCAGCCAGAGCCTAAAGGCAAAATTGAAGGTCGGGTAGCTGTAGTTGGATCGGGACCTGCAGGGCTTACAGCTGCAGCCCAACTTGCCATTTCAGGCCATCAGGTAACCATCTATGAGGCTTTGCATGCTGTGGGAGGGGTCTTGCGCTACGGCATCCCCCAGTTCCGGCTGCCCAAAGAAATTCTAGAGGCAGAGGTAGACTATATCCGAGGCCTAGGCGTTGAGATCCAAACTAACACTCTTGTGGGTCAGACCATCAGTCTCCAAGAGCTCCAGGAGCAGTATGATGCCATTTTCATCGCCACAGGTGCAGGTCTGCCTCATTTTTTAGGGATCCCAGGGGAAAACCTGCCCGGTGTCTACTCTGCCAATGAATTTCTTACCCGAGTGAACCTGATGCGAGCCTACGATCCCCTCTATGATACACCCATTAAAGTTGGGGAACAGGTAGCGGTGATTGGTGCAGGTAACGTAGCTATGGATGCCGCCCGCACAGCCCTGCGCTTGGGGGCACGGGAGGTTTCTATTGTCTATCGTCGCTCTTGGGAGGAAATGCCAGCGCGGCTTGAGGAGCGAGAGCATGCAAAAGAAGAGGGAATTAAATTTCAGCTCCTCACCAATCCTGTGGCGATTTTGGACCGGGAAGGGCAGGTATCAGCATTAAAATGCGAAAAGATGGAGCTGACAGAGCCAGATAGCTCAGGCAGAAGAAGACCTGTACCCATCGCCCAGAGCGAGTTTGAAATTCCTCTACAAACTGTAATCGTGGCTGTGGGCCAGGGGCCCAACCCTGTTTTGGTGCGGAATACACCCCAGCTAGCTCGTACAGAGCGCGGTTATTTTATAGCAGATCACCAGACTGGTAAGACGAACCTTGAGGGGGTCTATGCAGGGGGAGACATAGTTACAGGTGCAGCTACAGTAATCGCAGCCATGGGCGCTGCTAAAAGATCTGCCGCGGAAATAGATGCGTATATTCGCAGGAAGAAGGGACTATAAATGGGCAAGCGCAAACCAGCCCAACCCATTCAGACCCTAGACCGCGCCCTGATGATTTTAGAGGCCTTATCCCGAGCAGAAAAGCCCCGTACCCTCAGCGAGATCGCAGGGGAGGTGGGGCTGGATCGCAGCACAGTCTACCGTTTTTTAGGCGCTATGGAGCTGCGGGATATGGTGCAGCAGGATGATAGCAACCGCTACAAGCTAGGCTTGAAGCTAGTTGAGATCGGCTATGCAGCCCTAGAGGAGATGGATCTGCGGCTAGTTGCCAGGCCCATCCTCCAGGAGCTAGTACACAGCTGCAATGAAACTGCTAATCTCTCTGTGCTAGTGGGCACAGAGGTGATGTATCTAGATCAGGTGGAATCCAGTAATATGATTAAGATGTTTGCCCGGATCGGCAGCCGCGCTCCAGCCTATGCAACAGGTGCAGGCAAGGCTCTTTTGGCATTTTTGCCACCCTCTGAGTTAGATGAGCTTCTAGAGCGGATCAACTTCCGCCAATATACTAACCGCACCATAACCGGACCTGAGCTTCTCCGCTCCTCCCTGAGTCAAATTAGGCTCCAAGGCTATGCCTTGGATTTCGGGGAACTGGAAGAGGGAGTTAACTGTGTGGCTGTGCCCGTCTTCGATTGGCGTGGTTATCCTGCAGCTGCCATTAGCATGTCTGGGCCCAGTAGCAGGGTGACTGAAGAATTTATCGGTGGTCACCTAGCCCGCACCTTGGTCACAGCAGCCAGGGAAGTTTCCAGAAAGCTGGGTTACAAGGGCGAGAATGCTATAGCTGATTGAGGGTTGTACAATCAATCTTTAAGTTATTTAAGATTCGTCTCGAACAGAGGTGGCTATTTCATATGCCTCTTCAGCTTCCTCTATAGAAATAAAGGAGAATCCAGGATATCTTGTGGCTACAGCGTAGTCATTGAGTATTCCTAATTCTTCCGATGCTATTTTTTATGCTTGAGAAAAATTTAATCCCCCGGTTTACAACTAGAGCTAAATATGATAAAATATCCGTTTAGAGAGATAAGAGAGGGGGAATTCCTATCAAAGCCTTACTCGTGCTTGAGGACGGTTTTTTTTTGAACGGAGAGGTCTTCGCTGGCAGCGGTGAAGTGGTTGGGGAAGTTGTTTCCAACACCTCACATCTAGGCTATCAAGAGCTAATTGGAGACCCTGCATCAAAAGGCCAGATCCTCACCATGACCTATCCTCTCGTTGGCAATTATGGAGTTAACAAAGAGGATGAACAATCAGATGGCCCGCAGATCTCCGCACTGCTAGTGCGGGAATATACGCCTTTTCCCAGCAGCTGGCGGCAAGAAGGAGACCTAGCCTCCTACCTAGACTCCCAGGGAGTGCTAGCTGTGGAGGGAATAGATACTCGGGCATTGGCACGGCATCTTAAAGAACACGGTTCGCAAAAGGGGATCCTCTCCACTGTGGACCATGAGATTGACAGTTTATTAGCAAAGCTCAAGCAAGCTGAAATAAAGCCTTCACTACCAACAGGAGAACTTAGAACTATGGGCTCTGGATCCCATCGGGTGGTGGTAGTGGACTTCGGCGTTACCAAAAGCAGCCTCAATGCGCTAATGGATTTGGGCTGTTCCCTCACCATTGTTCCCGCCCATTCAACAGCCCAACAGATTCTGGAACTTTCTCCAGATGGAATCTTTCTTTCCAGTGGCTCTGGAGATCCTGCTTCCTTTCCTGAATTAAAACAAGAGATCGAAAAATTGTTAGGTGTTAAACCCATCTTTGGCATTGGCTTTGGACATTTGCTCTTAGGCCTAGCTCATGGGTTTAGCACCTTTAAACTATCTAGCGGGCACAGGGGAGAAAATCTGCCTGTCTGGGATCTAGCTCAGGGCAAAGTGCTGATCACCTCGCAAAACCACGGCTACTGCCTCAAAGTGCCAGCTTTAGAGGGACTACAGAAGCCTGAAGCTGTGGTAAAGATCGGGGACGGCCAGCTGACTCACCTCAATCTCAACGACCGCACAGTAGAGGGCATGGCCTATAGGAAAGCCTTCTCCGTGCAATTTACTCCTGCTCCCGAGGATCGTCTCTATGAGAAGTTTATCAAGATGATGGAGGGAGAGCGAGATGCCTAAGCGAACAGATCTAAAAAGTATTATGATCATCGGCTCGGGGCCCATTGTAATTGGACAGGCCTGCGAGTTTGACTACTCCGGCTCCCAGGCCTGCGAGGCCTTGCGGGAAGAGGGGTACCGGGTAATTTTGGTAAACAGTAACCCTGCCACTATCATGACTGATCCCCAGATGGCCCATGCCACCTATATTGAGCCCCTCACTGCTGAAGCTGTGGAGAAGGTCATCGCCAAAGAGCGGCCCGATGCTATCCTTCCCACCATGGGAGGGCAGACAGGCTTGAACCTGGCCATGGACCTGGCAGAGAAGGGTATTTTAGACCGCTATGGTGTGGAGCTATTGGGGGTAAAGCCTGAGGCCATTGCCATGGCAGAGGATCGGAAGCTTTTCAAGCAGGCCATTGAGGATATTGGCCTTGAAGTGTGCGCCAGTATCTATGCTGCCTCCACAGAAGAAGCCCTGGCCTTTGCTGCTAAAGTTGGCTATCCTGTGATTGTGCGCCCTTCCTTCACCTTGGGAGGCACAGGGGGCGGTATCGCCTATAATATTGAGGAGCTAAAAGAGCTGTGTACAGCAGGCTTTGAAGCCAGTCCAGTTCATCAGCTCCTAATTGAGGAATCAGTTTTGGGTTGGAAAGAGCTGGAGTTTGAGATCATGCGCGACAGCGCAGACAACTTTATTGTGGTCTGCACCATCGAAAACTTCGATCCTATGGGGATCCATACTGGCGACAGCATCACAGTGGCTCCTGCCCAGACTCTAACTAAGCCTGAATATGCACGCCTCCGAGAGGCATCATATAAGATTGTCAAGAAGATTGGCCTGGAGTCAGGTGGCTGTAACCTGCAGTATGCTGTGAACCCAGATAATGGCCGCATTATCGTCATTGAGATGAACCCTAGGGTTTCCCGCTCCTCAGCTCTAGCATCTAAAGCTACAGGTTATCCAATCGCCAAGATTTCAACGAAACTAGCTGTAGGCTACCGGTTGGACGAACTGCCCAACTATATTACTAAAAGTACCACAGCCTGCTTCGAGCCTGCCATAGATTACTGCGTGGTGAAGGTACCTAGATTCGACTTTGTGAAGTTTGCAGGCGTGGACCAGACCCTCACCACCCAGATGAAATCTGTGGGTGAGGTGATGGCTATCGGTCGCACCTTCAAAGAATCCCTGCAGAAGGCGATGCGCTCGTTGGAGCAGGATCGCTATGGACTAGGTGCAGATGGAAAGGATAAATATGCTCCTTGGCAAATGAGCTCCCACGAGCGAGAGCAGCTAATTGCAGAGCTGAAAAAACAGCTTAGGATCCCTACACCTGAGCGGATCTTCTACCTACGTTATGCCCTGCAGCTGGGAATCGGTGTGGATGAGATTTATCAGTGGACAGGCATCGATCCTTGGTTTTTGAATAATCTTCAGCAGCTTTTAGCTCTGGAAGAGGAATTGCGAGAGAAGCTGCCACTTTTTGCAGGAACCGAAGAAGGCAAAGAGCTTCTAGTGAAGGCCAAGCGCTTTGGCTACTCAGATCGACAGCTAGCTTTCCTCTCAGGCAAAGAGGAGGAGGAAATCCGCATCTGGCGCCAAGAAATGGGTATTTTGCCTGTCTATAAACTAGTTGATAGCTGCGCTGGGGAATTTGATGCCCTCACTCCCTACTACTATTCCACCTATGAAGAGGAGAACGAGGCTAGAGCCCGCGGCAAAAATACAGTGATTGTTTTGGGTGGTGGACCTAACCGGATTGGACAGGGAATCGAATTTGATTACTGTTGCGTGCAAGCAGCCAAGGCTCTTAGGGCCGCTGGCAAAGAGGTTGTGATGATCAACTGTAACCCTGAGACTGTAAGTACAGACTATGACATCTCAAATCGTCTCTATTTCGAGCCCCTCACATTGGAGGATGTGCTCAATATTTGCCAGCTAGAAAAGCCCGATGGGGTAGTGCTGCAATTCGGTGGTCAGACCCCCTTAAAATTGGCCTTAGACTTAGAAAAACGCGGGATCCCAATTTTGGGCACATCCCCGAAAGCTATTGACCTGGCCGAGGATAGGGAGAAATTTGCTCAAGTATTGCGGGATCTGAAGCTGAAGCAACCAGATAACGGCATGGCAAGCTCCGAGGAGGAAGCAGTTCAGATTGCCTCTCGGATCGGTTACCCAGTGTTGGTTCGTCCCTCCTATGTTTTAGGTGGTCGGGCTATGGAAGTGGTCTATGATGAGGATGCACTGCGCCTTTATATGGAGAAGGCAGTGCGGGCCACACCAGATCATCCAGTTTTAGTTGACAAGTTCCTAGAATCTGCCATTGAAGTTGATGTGGATGCTATCTGCGATGGAGAAGACTGCTATGTGGCAGGGGTAATGGAGCATATTGAGCTGGCTGGAGTGCACTCTGGCGACAGTGCTTGCTCCCTGCCGCCTTTCAGTTTGTCCCCAGAGATAATTGGCGAAATCAAAAGGCAGACTAAGCTCTTGGGTTTAGCCCTAAAGGTGTATGGACTTTTGAATATCCAGTTTGCAGTGCGGGATGATGAGATCTATCTGCTTGAGGTGAATCCCAGAGCGTCCCGGACAGTACCCTTCGTGAGCAAGGCCAGTGGCATTTCCCTAGCTCAGGTTGCAACGCAGGTGATGCTTGGCCACAAGCTCTCAGAATTCGATCTGAAGCCCTCGGGCCAACCCCGGATCGCTGTGAAAGAGGCAGTGTTCCCTTTCATCAAGTTCCCGGGTGTGGATATTATCCTCAGCCCTGAGATGCGTTCCACAGGCGAGGTGATGGGGATCGATGATAACTTCGGAATGGCCTTTGCTAAGTCTCAAATGTCTGCAGGTGTTCCCCTGCCCCTATCGGGGACGGTATTGCTCACAGTGGCGGATCGGGACAAGGAGGCACTCCTGCCCATCGCCCGAGGCTTTCTAGAGGAGGGGTTCAAGCTTCTTGCCACTGCAGGTACCTACCAGTTCCTCCAAGAGGAAGGGGTTCAGGTGGAGAAGGTATATAAAATCGGTGAGGGACGACCGAACCTTCTAGATCGGATTAAAAATCAAGAAATTGATCTAGTAGTAAATACACCAGTGGGCAAGGGTCCACGGACAGATGAGTATAAGATTCGCAGGCAAGTAATTGCCAGCAATATCTCTGTGATGACCACCATTCAAGGGGCCAAAGCAGCCCTAGCTGGCATCCGAGCTTCTAAAGATAATGGTCTAGATGTGAAGTCGATTCAGGAGTATTACAAGAATTGAGAGAGGGCCCCGCAGGGCCCTCTTTTTTATTGTAATTTGCTGATGCCTAATTATAATTTGTTGACTCCGACTAACTGAAGCTTATCAAGAACAAAGGAAGATACAGTTGGCATCAAGAATAGCTTTTTGCATACTGCAAGCAATAATTTCGATTTTAAATTCTTGTGTGTGTACCATAAGGCGTAAGCATGACTATTTCAGTAAAGGAAATATTTCTATACGCACATGGCACGGGCTTTTGTAATACATTAACACCATTGTGGACGATCTGGGGGCCATTTCCTTTACCTGTTCAAGAAAAAAAGCGTCCAGTTAAGAACTGCCACAAAACCCACCCACAGGTAAGTGGGAATTAGGAGCTTACTTGTAGACATTAACCTTTGGAAGCTGCGGCCAGTAAAAAGAAGGTAAACCCACCAGATTGTGGCAACAAGCGAGCCCAAAGGCAGAGAGCGAAGACCAAACAGTACAACGAACCAGAGGATACCTGAAAGTTGTTGAATAGTAAAAAGCAGCAAGGCTTTTTTCACCTCAACTTTGGTGGTACCCTGGCTCCGAATCAAATAAAGGGAGATGCCTAGCAACAGGTAGAAAACAAGGAAGGCAAACACAACTAGCCAGCTAGGTTGAGTAAAAAGGGGCATTTTCAGCTGCCCAAACCAACCAAGAGAGGGCACTGCAAACAAAGACCCTATAAAGCCTGCCAACAGCGAAAGAAAAATGCTTCCTAAAAAGCGTGGAATATCAGAATAACTCATTTGGCAACCGCCTCCCATTCTAGGATCATATTCCCCAGTGAGGAAGCTGATTCCTGCCTAGTTGGACTCGGCTAGGGGATAGGATCCTAAAAGTCGGAAGAGGGAGACAGAGTTTTCTATTCGCTCTAAAACCTTGGCTATATGAGGCTCGGTGCGGTGTCCCTCAAAGTCGATGAAGAAATAATAATGGCCCAAGGCCTTCCCTGTGGGCCTAGACTCAATGCGAGTAAGATTGATTTTGTTTGTAGCAAACTCCCGAAGCACCTGATACAGCCAGCCTGGCTGATCTGCTTTGGCCGAGAGCAAAAGCGAGGTTTTATCTCGACCTGTTAGCGCACCATCTTCTTTTGCCAGTACAATAAAGCGAGTTACATTAGCATCGTTTGTTTGAATTTTAGTGGGCACAAGCTTATAAAGCTGAGCTGCCCTGAGGGGACAGATGGCTCCCAAAGGTTCACTGCTTTCTGAGACAAGCTGGGCTGCAGCTGCTGTGCTTGCAGCCTCCCCTACTTCTATAGCCAGCGTGGTTAGAAACTCACTGCATTGGGCCAGGGCATGGGGATGGGAGAGGATGCGCGTGATTTTTTCTGTGCCTGGGCGCACTGCTAGGAAATGGGTGATTGGCACAATCACCTCAGCTGAGACAGAAAGTGAGGTGTCAATAAGAGCTGAAAGCGTGGGACCGACAGACCCTTCTAGGGAATTTTCCAAAGGCACCAGGGCTGCATCTACCTCAGAGCGCTCAGCAGCTTTAATCAAAAGGGGGATAGTGGGGAGGGGCTGGGCTTGCCCCTCCCCCTTGAGGTATGCTAAAGCTGCCTCTTCACTGAATGTTCCTGCCGGGCCCAGATAGCCAAGGCGCATACCTACACCTCCCGACCACAGGCCAAAGCTAACTGTTTCATATTTTTAACCATGGCTGCGAAATTTTCTGGTCGCAGGGACTGAGGCCCATCTGAGAGTGCCTCGCTGGGGTTGGGATGCACCTCCACCATTAGCCCATCAGCCCCTGCTGCGATTGAAGCCCGGGCTAGGGGCTCCACGAGCCGCCAGCGGCCAGAGGCGTGGCTAGGATCGGATAAGATGGGAAGATGGCTGTGCTGTTTCACCAAGGGAATGGCACTCACATCTAAGGTATTGCGAGTAGCTGTCTCATAGGTGCGGATCCCCCGCTCGCAGAGGATCACATTGTAGTTGTCTTCCGCAAGAATATATTCTGCAGCCATCAGCCATTCCTCAACAGTAGCAGCCAAGCCCCGTTTGAGGATTACTGGTTTTTTGCTTCTGCCCACTTCCCGAAGCAGAGTGAAGTTCTGCATATTACGAGCCCCAATTTGGAGCAGATCCACATATTGTGCAACCAAAGGTACATCTGCGGGATTCACAACCTCTGTCACTACAGGCAGCCCAACTTCCTCTCGGGCCTGTGCCAGGATCTTCAGGCCCTCCTCTTCCATCCCCTGGAAGGAGTAGGGGGAGGTACGTGGTTTGTAGGCGCCACCTCTGAGGAAGGTTGCTCCAGCCTCTCGCACAGCGTGGGCCGTCTCCAGAAGCTGGCTGCAGCTTTCCACAGCGCAGGGCCCTGCAATAATTGTTAGTTTTTTGCCGCCTATTTTTCTCCCTGCAACCTCCACCACAGTGTTGCCTTCAACCAGCTCCCGGGAAGCTAGCTTATAGGGTTGCATAATAGGTACAACCCGCTCTACCCCCGCCAACAGTTCCAAGCTCTCCATGGTGATCTGGTTGCGATCCCCGATAGCACCGATTACAGTTTTCGCTACACCAACAATTGGGTGTGGTCGGAAGCCCAGTTGTTCTAGTCGTTCAATTACAGAGCCAATCTGCTGTTGGCTTGCTCCTCTTTGCATCACAATAATCATTAATCGTCACCTCCATAAAAAATAAAAAAACCCGCCCCCAAAATAGGGACGGGTTATTTTTCCGTGGTACCACCCTAATTGGCCCCCCTGAGGGGACCTACTCTATCAGGTACGGGAGATTGCTCTCCGATACCCTTCCCAGGTAACGGTGGGATGCCGGCACAACTTACTGGGCACAAGGCCGTTGGGTCTGCAGCTCCAGGACGAACTTCTGCGCGAGTCCGAGGCCAGGCTCTCACCAATCCCGGCTCTCTGTGCTCGGGTTATCCGCACATACTTTGCCCTTTCATCGCCATTGATGATTAGTTTTACTTATTATAGCAGAGGGTCTTTTAATTGGCAAGGGATTTTTTATTTTTCTTACAAAGGTAATAACCGCCACCGATGCCACGCCTGGCATTAACCTGCCCGGAGTTGATTAAGAACTGGATTTGCTTGCGGATATATGAGGGTGTAACATTTAAAGTTTTGCTTAGCTCCTGGGAGCTGACAGGGTGGGCATATGTGGCTTCTAAGTTTTGCAAAAGATCAAGTATTTCATGATGAATGGGCAATAGATTCTCAGGCACTTCCTGATTCCTCCAATTATAGCTTTGGCGTTTAAGAGAGTAATTTAAAATTAGTAATATAATGATACTAGTAACTATTAACTATTATATAAGATATTTTTGGCGATGTCAAATTTTGCCAGAGGCAAAAGACGTACCTCAGCTAATACTTTTCTCTTGCCATAAACAGGGAAAATGTCCTCGAAGGAGAATATTTAGAGGAAGGGGTGAAAAAAATGGATTTAAACTCGATCTTAGAGCAGCGCAAAGCCATCGTGGCAGACGGGGCCATGGGAACCATGCTCCTGGAAAGTGGCGTTCCCCTAGGACAAAGCCTAGAAGCCCTGAATCTCACCGAGCCCAAGCGCATCTTAGATATTCATGCAGCCTATCTGGAAGCTGGCGCTCAATTGCTTGAAACCAACAGTTTCGGTGCTAACAAGATTCGCCTCTCCCGCTATGGACTAGCCGATAAAGTCGCGGAAATCAACAAGCAAGCTGTGGCCTTGGCGAGAAAGGCAGCAGGGGAGAGGGCACTTGTTGCTGCAGCAATTGGCCCCCTAGGACGTTCTCTTGCGCCCTGGGGCACATTGAGCCAGCAGGAGGCTATTGACGCATTCTCCCAGCAACTGATAGCTTTGCTTGCAGGGGAGCCTGATCTGGTCTTATTTGAAACCTTTTCCGATCTTGAGGAACTCAAGCTGGCTTTAGGTGTACTCCGCGGCATGAATAACACCTTGCCAGTGGCAGCGACCATGGCCTTTCTCCCTGAGGGCACCACGGCTATGGGCGTGGGAGCAGTGGAGGCAGCAGAGGCTGTGCAAAGCATGGGAGTAACATATTTCGGTGCCAATTGCGGTTCTGGTCCCCAGGAGATGATTGCCATCGTAGAGCAGCTTTCCTCTGTACCGGGGTTGAAGCTCATCGCCCAGCCCAATGCTGGCCGGCCTCAATTAGTTGAGGGCCGCACAGTTTATTTCTCTACCCCAGAATATTTTGCCCACATTAGTCGTATTTTATTTGAACTTGGGGTGGCCATTGTGGGTGGTTGCTGTGGCACCACACCTGCCCATATCCGGGCTATATCCCAAAGCAAACAGAGTTGGCTGGAGGCAGGGAGCCCCCAAAAGGTTGTTCGAGTGACTCCAGAGCCCAAGCGAGAAGCCCAGCTCTCAGTGCAGGAGGAGCGGCCAGGGATTTTAGAGGCAATTGCTCAAGGCTTTGTGAAAACAGTGGAAATCGATCCCCCCAAAGGCGTGGATCTAAAGCAGGTGCTGGAAGGTTCGCGGATGCTGAAGTTGGGGGGGATCGATGCCATCAATATTGCAGATTCCCCTATGGCCAGGGTACGGATGAGCCCTGTGGCCATCGCCCATCTGCTCCGGGAGCAGGTGGGGGTGGAGTCCATCCTTCACTTCACCTGTCGAGATCGGAACCTTTTGGGCTTACAATCAGAGCTCTTGGGCGCAGCTGCCCTGGGGGTGAAAAACGTTTTAGCACTCACAGGTGATCCCCCCTCAATTGGTGATCATCCTCAGGCCACAGCTGTGTTCGATGTGAACTCCGAGGGTCTGGTGCGGATCATAGCAGGTCTCAATCGTGGTCATGATATGATGGGAAACCAAATTGGCTCTAGCACTAATTTCGCTATTGGCGTGGCTGTGAACCCAGCTGCTAGCGACCTGGATAAAGAAGTAGAGCGGCTCCATGGCAAGATCGAGGCAGGTGCTCATTTTGCCCAAACCCAGCCCATCTATGATCTTTGCTTACTGGAACATTTTCTGGAGGCAATTGAGGGAATCAAGATTCCAATTTTAGTAGGAGTTCTGCCCCTGCGCAGTACCAGACACGCTGAGTTCCTCCACAATGAGGTGCCTGGAATCTCCATCCCCGATGATATCCGCCAGAGGATGCGACAGGGAGATGCAGAAGCCCAAGCAAACTGTGGTGTAGAGATCGCCCGCAAGTTTGTCTACCAGCTGCAAGGCAGAGCAGCGGGCGTTTACCTGATGCCGCCCTTCGGTAATTATAAAACTGCCTTGGAGGTATTAGGGTAGTGATAGGAGAGGTGATGGGAAGCATCTTCACCATAGATCGGCTCATAGCGCTAGTGCGGATACTGGTGGGGCTCTTTGGGATCCACCTTGCTGTGCGTATTGCTCTTTATTTTACTCAAAAAACATTAGAGAAGCTTTTTCTCCGCGGTGAGGCACGGGATGAGCGCAGACGGCAAACTATCTATACACTTAGCCAGAGCGTTTTGCGCTATGTACTCTACTTTTTCGCCCTGCTTGCTGCCCTGAGCCTCTTTCATGTGAATACAGCCTCCCTAATTACTGCAGCGGGAATTGGGGGCCTGGCCATTGGCCTTGGTACCCAAAACCTGATTCGGGATCTGGTTGCAGGCTTCTTTATCCTGCTTGAGGATCAGTTTGCAGTTGGAGATCTAGTCACAATCGGTGCAGCTGAGGGGATAGTGGAGCAGATTGGCATTCGCACCTCAGCTGTACGTGATCTGGCAGGAAAGCTCTATATCCTCCCCAATGGCACCATTGCTTCTGTAATTGTGCACCGTCCCAACCCCTGGGTGATCATCGATTACACTTTAGCAGGGGACGAGATAGAGGGAGTATTAAATCTAGTAACACCGCAGCTTCCTCGCTGGCGGGAGGAGCTGGGACTCCATGCCCAAATTCAGATCTGGCCCCTCCGCACAGCAGAAAAATCATTCCTCCGCTTTGCTGCCCTCACCAACCCCCAGGAGCGCTGGCGGGTGGAGCGAGAGCTAAGAGGGCGAATCGAAAACCTGTTAGGAGAGCAGATCCAGGTAGGAGGGGCAAGTTGAGCTGGGAATATAAAGTTGGAGATTTTCTTGTACTTCGAAAAAAACACCCCTGCGGCAGCTTTCGTTGGCAGGTGCTGAGGGTGGGCTCTGACATTCGCCTCCTGTGCACTGCCTGTAGCCGCATGGTTACCCTGCCCCGGCAGGATCTGGAGCGTAGAATCCGGGCTGTGGAAAAAAATGACCCCACCCCTTGACACCCCCGGGGGGTATGTAGTATGATAGAGGCAAGGAAGATTTTCTCATCATTTTTCCGAAAAAGGAAAGACTACTCATAGCAGATAAAGGGAGGCGTTGGAAAGTGGCAAAGCAATTTGATGTAAATTCTTTTGAGGCAGAAGTTTTAGGTGGACAAGGTGTGGCCTTGGTAGATTTTTGGGCGCCCTGGTGTGGCCCCTGCAGAGCTTTAGGACCTATCATCGAGGAGCTAGCAGAAAGCTACAAAGGCAAGGCAACAATCGGTAAGGTGAATGTGGATGAGAACGGGGAGCTAGCCAGCCGCTATGGCGTAATGAGCATCCCCACTATGCTCTTATTTAAAGACGGTGAGCTAGAGGAAAAGATCGTAGGCTTGAGACCTAAAGAGGAGCTGACCGAGATCCTCGATGGGCTAATCGGTTAAAAAGTAGTAACACCAAGGGGCATCCCAGAGATTTTTGGGATGTCCTCTTTTTATTTTAAATATTTTTTGATTCAAGGGAGGAATCTTCCTTGGGAGGGAGAATATACTATCATAGGAAAACGTTTAACCAAAGTGAGGGAAAGAATTGGGATAACCATAAAAGACATAGCAGAAAAAGCAGGTGTCTCCACCTGCACAGTCTCCAGAGTGCTGAATAGCAGCGGGAAAAAGGTGAGCGAGGCTACAAGGCAGCGTGTTTTAGCTGCAGCCCAAAAGCTAGATTATCGCCCCAATCTCATGGCACGGGGTTTGGTACAACGGCGTACCTGGCAAATTGGTCTTGTTATCAATAGCCTCCAGCATCCCCTAATGAGTCAGATGATCGAGGGGGTGCATATGGCTGCCTTAGAGCTGGGCTATAGTATCATCAGTTGTGCCACAGGTGGAGAAAAAAAGCGAGAAGCAGAATATCTCGACGACCTTCATACCCGGGGCATTGATGGGCTGGTTTGGTTGCCTCCCAGTCAGGTGAATTTGGAAGTTGCACAGAGATTAGGAAAGAAAGTACATATCATTCAAGGCTTTCGCAAAATAGAAGGTCTTGAGGCCCCCTACATTATTCTAGACAATATCCGCGGTGGCTTTAAGGCCACGCAGCATTTAATTAAGCTGGGACACAAGCGCATCGTCCACCTCTACGCCG
>DIQB01000111.1:0-3304 GCA_002427165.1 Firmicutes bacterium UBA5473 | reverse complement strand
GTAGCATTGCAAATGAAAAGGCGAGGTTTGCTCTCAGGGTCAAATCCTGTCACAGGTTGCTTTGCTTGTGGCGATCACACAGCCTGGGGAGCCATTCAGGGTTTCAGATCCTTGGGGCTAAGGGTACCTGATGATATTGCAGTGGTAGGCTTCGATGGCCTGCCCTTTTGCGACGATATGGAAATAGCCCTCACCACAATCGCCCAACCAGGTGTGGAGATTGGTAGATTGATAGTCCTCTATCTGCATCGGATGATTGAGAAGAAAGGGGAGGGGGTGAACAGCCTCATTATCGATCCCGAGTTAATTATTCGGGCATCATGCGGAGCGGATAGGGATTATCTCGAGAATAAGTTAATCAGACAAGGTGTCATAGGAGGGGAGACAAAATGAAAACAGGACTTAGTATGTATAGCCTGGTGGAATTGTATCGAGACAAAGCCAGTACAGCACAGTTCCTACAACAGGCAAAGAAGTGGAACCTGGAAGGTGTTGAGCTGTTAGACTACTTTTGGCAGGATCTGGACAAAGAGCTTCCCCAGGTCATAGCCTTAACCCAAGAATTAGGCCTTGAGGTGTATAGCTACTCTATTGGCAATAACTTTGTATCTTCCGACCCTGCGCAGCGGCAGAGCCAGGTAGACAAAATCAGAGAAGCCGTAGAAATAGCTAAGAAGCTAAATGCAAAAGTAATTCGTGTTTTCAGTGGTGATGCTTCAGGAGAAGAGAATGTTGCTTTCGATGAAGCTTTAAGTTGGATTGTAGAAGGATTAAAAGCGGGAGCAGCTTTAGCTGAAAAAGCCGGCATCACCTTGGCCCTGGAGAATCATGGTCTTTTTGCTGGTAAAGCCCAGCAGGTGGCGCAGGTAATTGGCGCAGTAGGCTCTCCTGCCTTGGCTGCCACCTTGGATACAGGAAACTTCTTGCTAGTGGGAGAGAACCCTACAGAGGCAGTAAGACAGCTAGCAGATAAAGCTGCTCTGATTCATTTCAAAGACTTCAAGGCAGTGGGCTCTGAGGTTACCCAGCGGGTATATAAAGCCACAACAGGTCAGGGTTATCAGGGAACAATTATCGGCCAGGGCGATGTAGATCTGCCCACAATTGTCTCAATTCTACACGACAGGGGCTACAATGGTTATTTATCCATTGAGTTTGAAGGACCTGGCGATCCTCTTGCTTCTGTGGAAGCAAGCATTAATTACGTAAACGAGACTATTGCAAAGGTGAAAGGAGCATAATCATGAGTAAGAAAATTAAGGTAGGTATTGTTGGTTGTGGTGGAATTGGCGGTGTGCATTTGGAAGCCTATAAAAAAATTAGCGACCAAATAGAGTTTGTTGCCGCCTGCGATCTCAACGCTGAGCGAGCCGCGCAGAGGAAAGAGCAGTATGGCTTTGCTCGCACCTACACGGATTTCGAGGAGATGTTTGCAAAGGAAGAGCTAGATGCAGTGAGCGTCTGCACCTGGAATAACGGTCATGCGCCTATTTCTATAGCAGCTTTGAAAGCCGGAGTCAATGTTCTCTGCGAGAAGCCTATGGCTATGAATAGCAAAGAGGCAGAGGCCATGATCGAGGCTGAGAAAAAATCAGGGAAGCTATTGATGATAGGGTTTGTGCGTCGTTTTGGTGAGAACACAAAGTTCTCAAAGCAGCTTGTGGACAATGGTAAATTAGGTGAGATCTATTATGTGAAGACCGGTTGCATCCGCAGGGTTGGCAATCCAGGTGGTTGGTTCTCTGACAAAAAGCGCTCCGGTGGTGGCCCTCTAATCGACCTTGGTGTGCACATGATTGACCTTGCCCGCTACCTCATGGGCAAACCTAAGGTTGTCGCTGCTATGGGTGCTACCTATGATAAGGTGGGAATCCGCTCCAATGTCAAGGGTATTGTGCAGTGGAAGTCCATGGACTACAGCGATTATAACGATGTTGAGGATTTGGCTGCAGGCTTTGTTCGTTTTGATAACGGTGCCACACTGATTGTGGAGAACAGCTGGACCCAACACATAAAAGAAGATAAACTCTATCTGGAGCTTTTCGGCAGCAAAGCGGGACTCCAGATGGAGCCTGAGCTTGAGATCTATTCCGAGGAAAACGATTACCTAACTAATGTAAAGCCTGTGATCAATGAGAATGCTAGTGGTTTTGGCAATAACTTTGACCGGGAGATTGCACACTTCGTGGATTGTGTAGCCCGTGGCACACAGTGCCTCAATCCTTCAGAGGATGGTTTGGAACTGATGAAGATTCTCGATGCAATCTACAAAAGTGCCGAGACAGGGCGCGAGGTTCAACTCTAAATTCAAAGGGTGGGTATAATGCGTTTTGGGGTTATCGGGTGCGGCATTGTTGCGGAGTATGGACATTTGCCTACTATTGCCGCCCTGCCCGAGGTTGAATTAGTTGCAGTAGCAGATTTAAATTTACAAAGAGCAAAAGCTATGGGCCAGCGCTTTGGCGCCGACTACATCTTCCAGGATTATCGCGATCTATTGGCTTGTCCCCAAGTTGAGGCTGTAGTGGTGGCCACACCTGTGGAGACACATCATGAGCTTGTGCTGGCTGCAGCAAAGCACAAAAAGCATGTGCTCTGTGAAAAGCCCATTGCCCCCTCAATTGCAGAGGGCAAGGAGATGATTCGGGCTATGAATCAGGCAGGTTGCTTTTTGGGGATCAATTTTCTCCTCAGGGAAAGCGAGCCTTTGGTTTCCATCAAGGCTATGATCGAGCAGGGCCTTGTGGGCAAGATCAGGGTTATGCGTTTTATATTCAATTCTCCAGGTCCGGGCTGGGCTGGCAAAGAGCGCCTCGACAGCTTGATGAATGAGGGGCTAGGTCCAATCTTCGACTGTGGTGTTCACTATTTCGATCTTGCGCGCTGGCTTTCTGGCAAGGAATTTATGGAGGTTGAGGCCCGAGGAGCCTTCGCAGCAGAGTATGAAAATCCCCAGCATGTGGTTGCCACCTGCCTGCTAGAAGATGGAATTATGGCTATGATCGAGGAGAGCTGGCTTTACACTCACGGTGCTAAAGTGGGGAACCGTTATCGCCGCTATGATCTGATTGGCGATGAGGGTACTATCTCCTACAGCACCGATACAGAAGAACTTGTTCTCTATAGACCCGATGGTACAAAAAAAATCGGAGTTCCCAAAGAGCAAAAAGCTTTCGATCGTATCTACCAGGGCTTTATGAAAAGTGTGGAAAAGCATAAGCAAGCTGGCATAATTACCGGAGAGGACGGAATTCATGCCATGGCAGCGGCCTTAGCTGCAGTGGAGTCGGCAAAGGGAAAACAA
>DIQB01000013.1 GCA_002427165.1 Firmicutes bacterium UBA5473 | reverse complement strand
TTGAGAAATATAGAAAATTACGCTCTCGGATTGTGGAACGAGTCAAATCCGTAGGTAATAAGGCTTTGAGAAGAAGAGAAATTGCTAGTCAATATGTATTGTATGAAGAAGAGAGCGATTTAAATGGTTATACGAAACTTGATCTTGATAAGGTCGAAAAGATAATTGCTTATTTTGCAACGTATGTTTCAAATCTATACAAAGTTAAGTTGATGAAGCTGCTTTGGTACGCCGATGCAATACACTTTTCCAGATATGGAAAAGCTATGACAGGTTTGGTCTATACACATATGCCCCTAGGAGCACTTCCGGTAGCGCATGATAGTATAATCAATCTGCCATCAGTACGTGTTGAGGAAGATTTTATTAACCTTGATTTGTGCTATCGGATTCTGCCAAACACAGAATTATCCCTGACTGACTTCTCCTTGGAAGAACAGCAAGTTCTTCAGTTAGTGGCAAGCAAGTTTAAAAATATGAATAGTAAAGAGATAGTGGAATATATGCATCTAGAAAAGGCATATCTCGAGACAGAACCCTATCAAGCAATTTCGTTTTTTTTAGCCAAAGAATTGCGTGAGATAAAATAATGGTTGAACTATGATGCTAAAAATGCCGGTGGGGGATAATTCCTCTATCGGCATTTTAGCGCGAGTCAGAAGCTCGCCATTTGAATGGCGATGTAGTTCACTTGGTGGGTTGAGCCTTCTTCTATCTAGGCAGCCATCCTTAAACTTAAAAGCCATGATCTAGCAGGGTAGATAATTGTCGGGAGTAGAACAACGTAGTTTAATGGATTCGCGGTGGCCTTGACAGCTTACCGACGTATGAATCATGCTAAGCACGATGGGGCGGCTCCGGGAACATAAAAGCGCCGCCGCCATCGCTATCGAGAATATCATACGTGGGTCCCAAAGCTGTCAAGGCTTCCCTTCGGCACCGCTGTGAGATAGGGCTCACCTGGAACATAAAAGAGAAGGCGTGTCTTAAATGCCTCATACTATGTAGTTTGGAGGCGAATAGGAGTTATTGCCATCTCCACTAAAATACACGAAAAAGTATATCAAAAGGCTAGCTGTGATGCTTATTTCACACAGGAGCCATGGCTTAGCTTTCCTGCCAGGAATCTGTAAAGTCCCTGCGGGCTCTAGGTAACTTCTTCGTATTATTGCACCCAGGCTGGAATACATTTTCCAGCACTTGATATATCTGCTCCTGGTCTGTTTTCTGAGCCAACCTGTGGAGCAATTCGGATTGCCCTTCGGGATCGTCTAGTTGCTTTTGCCAAATTTGTTCTGCTTTCTCCCGTCTATATGTCACAGCCAAAGCCTCCCAGAAGAAATATGTAGCCTTTGGCAAAGCCTCTGCTGCCACCTTCTCTCCTGTAAACAGATAGGCCTGAAAGGCCATCTCTCGCGCCTTTGGATCCTCTAGATCCTCACAGCTGGCTAACAGCTCCTCCACCGCTGTCTCCGCCTCCTGACTTCTTTCTGCACGCTGTAACATCCATAGGTAATCATACCAGATCTTAGCTTTACTCAGTTCTCGGCTTCGGTAGTTGGGGAGGTGGGCCAATTCAAATGCTTTTTTCAGATAAGGAACTGCCCTTTTAGCGCCCTCCACTGTGGGCTCATCTCTCCAGGCAGATAAAGCAAGCAGCCGGTAGGCCATAGCCAGGTTTTCCAATTCTCTCTCATCTCTTCCCACAGGCTCGTAAAGACAAGTTTCAAGTAGTGCACTGGCAATCTTGTAATCCCCAAAAACAAAAAAGTTCCTTCCCAGCAAAAAACGCGAGGAGGGAAGATAGTAATTGAAAGCATACGAACCCAGCTTGAGGCTCGCAGACTCAAGGCATTTTCCATCATAGAAAAGCCTATGATACGCAAGACATTGCTTTTTCGTAGTAGAATCAATCCCAAGCCAAGACAAAAAAGCACTCTCCTGGGGTGTGGTCGAATGAACCAGCTCCTTTTTCTCCAGATAAAACTTGCCTGTATTGCCGTCTAGAGAAATGAACTCTCCCTCTTCAAGCTTAAGATCCTTATAGGCAAGATATTTTTCTTCGTGATTCACAAAATACTCCTAGGAGTTGATTACGCTCATCGGCAGCAGCTGATAGTCCACTTGCGCCTCGGAATTTTGCAAGCCCCACTAGAGGCAAAGGCTGCTCGGAACAAATCATTTTCTTTTGGATGCGCCAGGGCAATAATAACCTCCTGGCCACAAGCCACATACTTTTCCGCAACCTCAAAACTCAGTGCAAGCCTACCTGAAGCAGAAAAACGGGTGAGGGGAAACCCCCATCCCACAGGCTCCTCGTCATCTAAAGCTAGATCAGAGGCCAGCAGCAGATCTATATTTTCAGATCCCAACTTTTCTACAGCCTCATCACGACTCATGCTACCCTCGGCTAGAGCGGCCAGGAGATCTTCGATTATGTTTTGAATCTCAGCTCGTTTTTCAGGCCGCTCCTTTTCTGTTAGCTCCCCCCCGGCAAGGGAGAGGTGCCCTTTGCAA
>DIQB01000025.1:30601-36093 GCA_002427165.1 Firmicutes bacterium UBA5473 | reverse complement strand
CAATGACCTGTGAAGCTCATAGTTGATTCAAAAACACCTGAACCCCCAATGACACAACCACAACCAGAGCAGAGATAATAAAACCATGGAGCATCGGCAAAAAGCCTGCATCCTTAACCTTCCCCAGATCTGTCTTCAGGCCAATCGCCGCAAGTGCCATCACCATCAAAAACTTACTGGCACCCTTCAAAAATAGCCCTATCCCCGAGGGAACCAACCCCACACTATTTACGATAGCAGCTACAATAAAAAAGACAATAAAGTAGGGAAAAATTGCTCCAAGCGAGACTTTTGCGGGAGCAGCCCCGGCTTTTGACTTTGCTTGCAATTCCCGCTGTTTCATCCGCTGTGCTATGTAAGAGAACAGGACCACAGTTGGGATAATTGAAAGGGTCCGTGTCAGCTTTACAATCGTAGCAAAATTGCCAGCTGCATTGGAAAACGCAAAACCTGCAGCCACCACAGATGAGGTATCATTTACAGCTGTCCCGGTCCAAAGGCCATATGCCAGATCAGATAGCCCAAGGGCCCTCCCCATAATGGGAAAAAGGATAATCATCACAATATCGAAAATAAAGGTTGCAGAGATTGCATAAGTAACCTGGCTATCATCTGCTGCAATCACCGGCGAGAGAGCTGCAATTGCAGACCCACCACAGATCCCGGTGCCAGCTGAAATTAAGCTAGAAAGCCTCCAGTCCATTTTAAATAACTTCCCGAATAAATAACCAAAGCCGAAAGCAGCTGTGAGCGTAAAGACCATCACCACAAGTGAGAACTTTCCAACCTCCAAAATCTGACCGATGCTAAGACCAAACCCCAACAGAATGATAGCAAACTTCAGTAGCTTCTTTGAGGTAAAGTTCAGGCCCCAATGGAGCAGTGGATCTGATTTTAGAAAAAGATTTAAAACGATTCCCAGCATCAGAGCGAACACAGGACCACCTACAAGTGGGATCTGTCCTCCTAAATAAATTGAGATTATTGCAATGCCCACGCAGAGCAATATTCCCGGTAGATTCTTACCTACAGTTTCCATGCCATCTCCTCCACAAACATTTGTTAATTAGTTTACCACTAGACTTGCCATCTGTAAAATACTATAATCTTATATAGATGATAGGTAATTGCCTATGGAGGTACAAAGATGACCATCAGACACCTGAAAGTGTTCATTACAGTGGCGGAGCTGGGCAGCATGACCAAAGCTGCAGAGAAGCTCTATATCTCCCAGCCATCTGTAAGTCAAACAATAGCTGAGCTTGAAAACCATTATCAGCTCAAGCTGTTTGAAAGGCTCTCCAGAAAACTATATCTAACAGCCCACGGTAAGCAACTCTTAAGCTATGCTCGCCATATCGTCTCCCTTTTCAATCAGATGGAGCAGAAATTGAAGAGGGCGCAAACAAGCAGTACCCTGAAAATAGGTGCGTCAATCACCGTGGGCATCTGTATCCTCAGCGAACTTGCAGGCAAATTTCTCCAAAAGTATCCGAAACTTAAAATTGAGTCCGTTGTGGATAACACCACAGTTATAGAGGAGTTGGTTTTGAAAAGCGAACTTGATTTTGCCCTAGTTGAGGGATTGATCCACAGCCAGGATATTATTGCCAAACCTTTTTGCGATGATGAATTGATCTTAATCTCTGGAGCACAACATCACTTAAGCACAAAAGTACAGATCACCATAGATGAATTAGCCCAGGAAAATTTAATTCTGCGCGAGAGCGGTAGCGGAACTCGGGAACTATTCGAAAACACCATGTTAGCAAAAGGAAAGAGCCTGAAGATTGGTTGGGTCTGCAATAATTCCGAAGCAATTAAGAATGCAGTGGCCTCTAACATGGGTGTTTCCGTGATCTCGAAGCTGGCAGTTGAAAATGAGCTTAAAACTGGCAGGCTCGTGCAAATAGACGTGGAGGGCCTCAAGTTGAAACGCCAGTTCTGCATCATCTACCATAAAAATAAATATATTTCAAAGCAAATGAAAGACTTCTGGCGTTTCTGCTTTGCAGGTGAGGACTAAAAAATAGTTGACAAACCTCTAGATCCCCGTTATGATTAAAACGAACATACGTTCACAATAAAAAAGCGGAAAGGAGCGCAAATGCTTAAAGTTCAGATCCTGTGCAACAACCAAACCTCTAAATCTAGGTTCCTTGCAGAACATGGCCTTTCTTTATTTATCCAGGTTGATCATTATCGGATTCTCTTCGATACAGGCCAAAGCCACGTATTTGCCCATAACGCAAAGCAAATGGGTGTGGATCTATCTTCGGTAGATGCACTAGTCCTCACCCACGGACACTACGACCACACAGGCGGAGTGCGAGAGTTTGCCCGGCACAATCGCAAAGACAAGTTCTACCTTCATCCAGCTGCCTTCAGCCAAAGGTTCAATAGAGGAGAGCGCGAGAACATAGGCATTCCGTGGGGAAGGGAAGATTTCTCCGAGCGAATCGAAACTGTCAGAGAACCACTTGCCTTAAGCCCCAACATTCTCCTCACAGGGCAGGTACCAAGATTCTTTGAAATCACCCAGACTCCTTTCCTTATGTATGAGGGAGAGGAGCTTGTGGAAGATTATGTTCTAGACGAGCAGCTGCTGCTAATTGAGGGGCGCAACGGAGTCTATGTCTTCATGGGCTGCTGCCACATGGGCCTGGGAAATGCCCTCAGGGTAGCGGCAGAGCTTTTTCCAGGGGAGAGAATTGCAGCTGTCATCGGTGGCTTTCATCTTAAAGGCAGTGGGCGGGAGGCAAGCAGGATTTTGCAAGAACATCAGGTGGAGCTTATAGTTCCCCTGCACTGTACAGGCTTTGGGGCAATCAGTGGACTCAAGGCTGCCTTTGGAGACAGCTGTCCACTGCTAGGCGCAGGTGAGGAGCTTATTTTCGAGGAAGTTCAATAAAATTATTGAACTTAACAAAGCTTTGGTATATAATAGGCCTATAGAAATGGCTGGTGATACTATGATCGATGAGGAAACTGCCCTCTACTCAATCGGTACTGTGGCGGAGCTTTTGGGCGAGCACCCGGAAACCCTCAGGGTCTGGGAACGCCGCGGCCTGATCTTGCCCCGGAGGGAAGGCAACCGAAGGAAATACTCCAACCTGGATCTTTTGCGGCTTAAGTTTATCAAATACCTTTTAGCTGAGCGAGGCCTCAATCTTGCCGGAGCAAAAGAGCTCACTGGCATGTATGCTTGCTGGGAGAAGCGTAATTGCAAAGGTGGAGCCAGTAAAAATAGCAGCATTCCTGTAAATGAGTCCAAGCCCTGCTGGAAGCGGAAGGGAACCTACTGCCTTGTGGCAGCGGACAAAGCAGAACTATGTCAGGGTTGCTTGATGTGGAAAATGTGCCAAGATTGCCAGGGATGCAGATAAAATTTTTATAAACCACTTCAATAATTTTATTGAAGATAGCTAAACTATATTTTTGAAGAAAGGTCTGAAAGACTGATGAAAACAGGGGAACAAAACTCATTTCTATTGGAGCCAAATGAAAATAACAGGATTGGCAAAGTCATCGGCATCGTCAGTGGCAAGGGAGGAGTGGGAAAATCACTAGTCACCTCTATACTTTCTGTGCTGATGCAGCGTGCAGGGAAGAAAGTAGGGATTATGGATGCCGATATCACCGGCCCCTCCATCCCGAAAATGTTTGGCTTGACGGAAAATGCCACCTCAAGCGAGCTGGGGATCATCCCCCAGAAAACCAGCACTGGACTTTCTGTGATCTCGATTAATTTGCTTTTGGGCAAAGAGGATAGCCCGGTCATCTGGCGCGGCCCTATTCTCTCAGGTGTAGTTAAGCAATTTTGGACAGATGTCCTCTGGGGCGATCTGGATTTCCTCTTTGTGGACCTGCCCCCTGGCACAGGTGATGTTCCCCTGACAGTGTTCCAATCCTTGCCTTTAGCAGGAATTGTAATTGTCACATCACCCCAAGAACTGGTGCAGATGATTGTACGCAAAGCCTACAACATGGCCCAGTCCATGCAGATTCCTGTTTTGGGTCTTGTGGAGAACATGAGCTACTTGGCGTGCCCAGATTGCGGCAAACAAATCAAAGTTTTTGGCGAGAGCAATTTGGATCAGGTTGCAAAAGAACTGGATCTGAAGATTTTAGGGAGACTTCCTTTGGATCCCGCACTTGCCCAGCTTTGCGATCAGGGTGAAATTGAAAACCTAGATTTAACTGCTCTCGATGGTGCTATTAGCACTCTTTTAAAAGTATAAAACTGGAGGTATGAAAATGAAGATTGCACTGCCTGTAGACCAAAAGACCATGGACAGTCCAATTAGCCCTTCCTTTGGACGGGCACCATACTTTCTCGTGGTAGATACAGAAGGGGGAGATTTTGAAGCTGTCGCCAATGAGGCTGCTATGGCCCCGGGAGGAGCCGGGATCAAAGCTGCCCAAAAAATCGCAGATCTTGGCGCAGAAGTTCTGATCACCTACCGCTGCGGACAAAATGCTCATGATGTGCTTTCAGCTGCCAAAATAAAGCTCATGAGGGCAGTGGCTGGCACTGCAGGTGAAGTTGTGGCACTATTTCAAGAGGGGAAACTAGAGGAGCTAACTCAAATTCATCCAGGGTTCCACGGCCGCGGAGGAATGTAGGATGCGTCTTGCGGTTTTAAGTGGTAAGGGAGGCACAGGTAAGACTTTTGTCTCAGTAAACCTTGCCTCTGTAGCAAAAGAGGCAATCTATCTTGACTGCGATGTGGAGGAGCCCAATGGCTGGATTTTCCTCAAGCCCGAGCTCGAAAAAAAGCAGACTATTTCCGTGCCCTATCCCCAGGTGGATCAAGCGAGGTGCCATGGCTGCAAAAAGTGTGTTGAGTTTTGTAAGTTCAATGCACTCTCCTATGTAGGTGAGAAGCTCCTGGTTTTCCCCCAAATGTGTCATAGCTGCGGTGGTTGCGTTCTCCTCTGCCCCCAGAAGGCTTTGGTGGAGATAGAAAGGGAGATAGGCTCAATTGAGTACGGAAGGGCAGGGGAGCTGGAGACTAGAGGTGGGATTCTGAAACTTGGGGAGCCCTCAGGAGTGCCGATTATCGAGAAACTCATCGGGTCGATACCAGCTGGGAAACCCGCAGTTATTGACTGCCCTCCTGGTAGCTCGTGCACTGTGATGGAGAGCATTAGCAAAAGCGATTACTGCCTTTTGGTTACAGAGCCTACAGCCTTTGGGATCCACAATCTCGCTTTAGTTTTGGAGCTGGTGAAACTCATGGACAAGCCCCATGGCGTGTTAATCAACAAAGGGCTTCCAGGTGAGACAATGGCTCGAGACTATTGCATTCGGGAAGGGCTAACGATTTTGGAGACCATCCCCTACGACAGCAAACTTGCATATACCATCTCCCAGGGGCAGTTGGCAGTTGAGAAGCCGAAGTATCGTCAGCTATTTGAAGGCCTTCTTGGGCGGATTGAAAAGGAGGCCGGACTATGAGACAACTTGTGGTTTTAAGTGGCAAAGGTGG
>DIQB01000025.1:27911-30354 GCA_002427165.1 Firmicutes bacterium UBA5473 | reverse complement strand
TGCGATGTGGATGCACCAAATCTTCATTTGGTCTTCAAACCCACCCTGGTATCCAGTAAGCCCTTCTACGGCTACCAAATAGCAGAGCTAGATCAAGAGGTTTGCATCAATTGTGGCCGCTGCCGGGAGCTGTGTAGGTTCGGTGCCATCTCAGATCGCGTAGCAGATCCCCTCAAGTGCGAGGGTTGCGGCGTTTGCGAGGCCTTCTGTCCTGCAAAAGACCATTTGGGGAGACCTGCAATTAGGCTGGTGGATAATGTCACAGGAGAGGTTTCCTTGGGCAAGGTAAGAGGCGAGTTATTTTCAACTGCATCACTGAAGATGGGTTCAGGTGCCTCAGGAAAGCTTGTAACTGAGGTAAAAAAGAATATCACCTCCCGTGCTACAGACCAGGAGCTTTTCTTAATTGATGGCTCCCCTGGAATTGGCTGTCCTGTGATGGCCTCCATAACCGGGGCGCATGTGGTCCTCTCTGTGGCTGAGCCCACGCAAAGCGGGCTCCATGATCTGGAGCGAATAGTCCAAACTGCAAAGGGCTTTGGTGCGAGGTGTCTGGTTTGCATCAACAAATATGATCTCAACCCCCAGATCACAGAGCAAATTATCGATTATTGTCGAAGGGAAGGCGTGGAGCCTATCGGCAAAATTCCTTTTGATCCACAAGTTTCCAAGGCTGTAAACTGTGGCAAGCCCATTGTGGATTTTCCCCAAAGCCCTGCCGCAGGGGCAATTATCGAGCTTTGGAACAAAATAAAAGATATTTTAGAGGAGGAGTCTTAGATGAAAATAGCTGTTGCCGCAGATAATGGCATGGTTGCACAGCATTTTGGCCATTGCCAGGGTTTTGAGATTTTCAATGTAGAAAACAACGAGATTAGGGATCGGAATTTTGTTCAGAACCCTGGGCATAAACCTGGTTTTTTGCCTAACTTCTTAGGTGATCTAGGAATGGGTGTGATTATGGCAGGAGGCATGGGAGGCGGTGCCATCGATATTTTCAACCAGCGGGGAATTGATGTCTTTACCGGTGTAGTTGGAGCTGCCCAGGAAAACGTAGAAAAATATCTCAAAGGACAGCTCGAGTCCACAGGCAGCGTCTGCCATGAGCATCAGGGCAACTGCGAAGAGTAGAGAGGCAATGTCAGCATTTTTCTGGTAGTAAGTTTATAGTTCAACTAAAAGCACCCCCAGGGACAAAGCACCTGGGGGTGCTTCTTTTTTTGGGGCCAGCTAGCAAACTTTCCTCCTCCACCAGGTTGTATTTCATTTTTTCAACTGAGCTTTTTGCAAAATAAGTCTTAAAATTGACTTGACAATTGGTATAGACCATTCTATAATGGTATAGACCAATGGAAAAATCTAGAAACTGTGGAGGTCCAAATGGAATTTAATTTATCCTTGAATCGAGATTGTGAAACTCCTCTTTATCGGCAAATAATTGAACAAGTAACCCTCATGGTCCAAAACGGGCAGTTGAAAGCTGGAGACAGGCTGCCACCTGAGCGTGAGCTGGCAGCCGAGACCGGGATCGCCCGGGGAACTATCAATAAAGCTTATGTGGAGTTGGAACGAAATAAAATAATCGAGGTAATCCAAGGCCGCGGCAGCTTTATCTCCCCTAGGCAAGATATTTTGGGCCGAGATCGGAAAGAGCAGGGGATCCAGCTCATGGACGAGACAATAGAGGCCTTAGAGAAGCTAGGCTTCTCTGAGCGGGAGATGATCACCCTCTTTCGAATCCGTCTTTCTGAGCGGGAAAAGAACGCAATTGGGGTTCGGGTGGCAGCGGTGGATTGTAATCCTGAAGCCTTATCCATTTTTGAAAACCAACTATCCTATATCTCCAAAATCAGCTTCTCTCGCTTTTTGCTGGATGACGTAGCCAAGTGGGCAGAGCCTGAGGTTATTTTAGGAGAATATGATTTGATCCTCACCACCTCAACCCATTTCACGGAACTGTCGGGTCTGTTGCCTCAAATTAAGTCGCGGCTAGTCCAGGCAGCTGTCTCCCCGAGTCAACAAACAGTAATTGACCTGGCAACCATCCCCCAGGAGGCTGCTGTAGCTGTCCTCACCCGAAGCGAGCAGTTTATGCAGATTATTACAAACAGCCTCCGGGATTTTGAGATCGCAAACAGCGAATGTTTTTTTCAAGATGACAAGCTAGATTATACTGAAATACTCAGAGGCAAGAAAGTGCTGATTATCCCACCGGATTTGGAGCTTCCAAAAGGTGAGGGGATAATCGCAGAATTCCAAAGGGCAGGTGGACGGGTGATCACCTTCGATTATCAGATTGAAAGGGGGTCTTTGATTTATCTGGAAGGGGAGATCTCCAGGATCTTAAATGCAAAATAGGGGGCAGGCAGAAAATGGACAAATCCACAAACGGGATCACTTTGGTAATGGGAGTTATCGGGGCCGATGTTCATGCCATCGGCAA
>DIQB01000025.1:6575-27730 GCA_002427165.1 Firmicutes bacterium UBA5473 | reverse complement strand
TATGCTTTCCGTGAGGCAGGATTTAATGTTGTGAACCTAGGGGTGATGGTCTCCCAAAGCGAATTCGTCAAGGCAGCGCTAGAGACAGCAGCAGATGCGATTCTGGTCTCTTCCCTTTACGGACACGGTGAGATTGATTGCCGCGGCCTGCGAGAGCTATGTATTGAAATGGGGCTGGGGGAGATCCCCTTATATGTTGGTGGTAATTTGGTGATTGGAAAAACTTCTTTTGGGGAAGTTGAGGCCAAGTTCAAAAAAATGGGTTTTAACAGGGTCTACCCACCGGGCACATTGCCAGAGATAGCAATTGGGGATCTAATAGGGGATCTGGCAAATGGCTAAGGTTCTTTTAGTTGATATCGGCAGCACCTACACAAAAGTTGTAGCTGTAGATTTAGATGGCCCTGGAATTTTAGGCACAGCTTCTGCCCCCACTACAGTAGCTACCAATATCGGTGAGGGTTTGGCTGTAGCTTTAGAACGCCTCCAGAGAAAAACAGGCGTCAGCTCCTATTTGGAGTCCTATGGCAGCAGCAGTGCAGCCGGTGGTCTGAAGATGGTGGCTATAGGTTTGGTGCCTGATCTCACAGCCCAAGCCGGGAAAATGGCAGCACTAGGCGCTGGCGCTAAGGTACTTGGGACCTACGCCTACGAACTTGCAGCCTTGGAATTTGAGGAAATACAGGCGCTTGAGCCTGATATTATTTTGTTGTGCGGAGGCACAGATGGAGGAAACAGGGAAGTTATCCTCCGCAATGCAGAGCATCTTGCAGGACTTCCCGGGAGATTTTCTGTAGTTGTGGCAGGCAATAAAGTGGTCTCAAAAGAGGCCGCGGAGATATTGGAGGCTCGAGGAAAACAAATCCGACTTTGCGAAAATGTAATGCCTCAGTTCAATTGCCTCAATATCGAACCTGCACAAGAGGCAATCCGAAATCTGTTTTTAGAAAGAATTGTGGAGGCCAAAGGGCTTTCAGATGTGCAGGAGTTAATTGGCAATCCTCTGCTGCCTACACCTCGAGCTGTCCTTCAGGGAGCAGAGCTGTTGGCCCGGGGGACACAGCGGCAGGCGGGGTTCGGGGATCTATTAGTTGTAGATGTGGGAGGTGCTACAACTGATGTCTATTCCCTGGCTACAGGAGCGCCCGCCGCCAGTGGAGTTATCCTGCGAGGTCTTCCTGAGCCCTATGCCAAGCGAACTGTAGAGGGAGATCTTGGTCTTTCCTATAGTGCCCGCTCAACTGCAGAGGCTATAGGCTGGAAGGAGCTCATGGCAGAGAGCAATTTGAGTGAGGAGGAGCTTGAGAAATCTCTTCTGTGTCTGGAAAAGGAACCAGGGGTTATCCCCAGCAAAGATGAGGAGGCTTTACAGCGGTGTTTGGCCCGCTCAGCTGTAAAGATCGCAACAGGGCGCCATGCAGGGAAAGTTGAGGCGCACTACACCCCCTGTGGCCTGAGCTTCGTCCAGAGGGGCAAAGATTTAACACAGATCAAAACAATTATTGGCACAGGCGGACCTTTAATCTATAGTCCAAATCCGGCATATC
This sequence comes from Firmicutes bacterium UBA5473, assembly GCA_002427165.1. Classification (GTDB taxonomy): domain Bacteria; phylum Bacillota; class DTU084; order DTU084; family DTU084; genus UBA5278. The sequence goes on along the minus strand of DIQB01000025.1, from coordinate 26,183 downwards.
TTCTCTCTGGGGCAAGGCGCAGCCAAGACGCGGCCCTGAAACCTGAGGGGGGTAACTTGTTTTTAGATCGATCCTATATTTTAGCCAGCATGGGTTTGTTAAGCGAGAAATATCCCGAGGAAGCATTTGCAATATTAAAAGGAGAATTGGAGTGGATGGCGTGAGTGTGGAGCATCGGAAGCTGCCGGCTGAGCTTTTTTCCAAGATTCGCTGTGAAGTATTGAGAATGTGGCCTACAGGCAAAGAGGTTGATTTAGATGAGGCCATAGCCTATCACAGGCAGCTGCCAGTTGAGAAAATATTTTCCCATCAGCTAAAGCTTGCGAAAAGCACAGGCAATATCCTTATTCAGCCCCGGGCCGGAGTGGCACTGCCAGACGAGCATATTGAGCTTTTGCAATATTTGGAGAGGGAAGGGGAGGCAGACCTGCTTCCCACAACAATCGACAGTTATACCCGGCACAATCGTTATGATGAGGCAGAGCGGGGAATTGAAGCCAGTAGAAAGCAAGGTCGTTCTCTCCTCAATGGCTTCCCTGCAGTAAACCATGGCGTGGCAGTTTGCAGGCGGGTGAATGAAGCGGTAAACGTGCCTGTAGAGGTGAGGCATGGCACACCAGATGCCAGGTTACTGGCTGAAATAACTTTAGCCGGGGGTTTTACATCTTTTGAAGGAGGGGGCATCTCCTACAATATCCCCTATGCAAAGGACACACCCCTTGAGAAAACCATCTCTGATTGGCAATATGTGGATCGCTTAGTTGGCATCTATGAGGAAGAGGGGGTATCTATCAACAGGGAGCCCTTCGGACCTTTGACCGGCACATTGGTGCCACCGTGTATTTCCCACGCTGTGGCCATTATTGAGAGCCTCCTTGCAGCAGAGCAGGGCGTGAAAAACATTACCGTGGGCTATGGACAAAGTGGAAACCTGCTCCAAGATACTGCGGCTATCCGCACCTTGAAAAGCTTAACTGAGGAGTATCTGGAGAAGTACGGCTACAGGGATGTTTCCATCACTACAGTCCTCCATCAGTGGATGGGAGGTTTTCCACAGGATGAAGCAAAAGCATTTGCTGTGATCTCCTGGGGCGCGGCTTTGGCAGCCCTTTCAGGGGCCACGAAGGTGATTGTGAAAACACCCCACGAGGCCATGGGGATTCCCACCAAAGCTGCAAATAGTGCAGGCCTCAAAACCACAAAACAACTGGTGATGATGCTGAAAGACCAACGCCTTGAGGATAGTCCGAAATTGTCGGCAGAGATGGAGATGATCTCCCTCGAGACACGGGCTATACTGGAGAAAGTAATGGAGCTTGGAGAAGGAGATGTAGCCGGAGGCGCCATTGGGGCATTTCAAGCGGGAGTCATCGATATTCCCTTTGCGCCAAGCAGGGAGAATGTAGGCAAAGTTTTGCCTGCCAGAGATAACGAGGGTGCAGTCAGGTTTTTAGATCATGGCAATCTTCCCTTCAGTGAGGAGATCGTGGCTTTCCATAAAGAGAAGATGCAACAGCGGGCTGGCTACGAGAAAAGAACAATTAGCTTTCAGATGGTGATCGATGATATTTATGCAATCGGGAAAGGCAGGCTCGTGGGCCGCCCACGGTAAGGAGAATAAAGATGAGAATAGAACAGGTGATTTTGGCGCCGGGGAAAACAGGATTTTTCTTCGATGATCAAGTTGCAATTCGGGAAAATGCAATCCCGGATGGTGCAAGCTATCTGGGGGAGGCAGTAACAGATGGCTTTACCGCTGTCAGACAAGCAGGTGAGGCAATTTCCGTGCTTTTGGTTCTCGAGGATGGGCAGCTTGCCCACGGGGATTGTGCAGCAGTACAGTATTCGGGAGCAGCCGGTCGCGATCCGCTATTTTTAGCAAAAAATTACCTGCCACAGATTGAACAATATATTGCGCCACGTCTTGTAGGGAGGGAGCTGACCGAATTCAGAGCATTGGCAGGTGAGCTAGATACCCTGCTCCATCCCCAAACCCGGAGGCCCCTTCACACTGCTATCCGCTATGGCGTCACAGGCGCTATTTTGGATGCCGTGGCGAAAGCACAAAAGAGGCTCATGGCCCAGGTGATTGCAGCTGAATATGGGACTTCGGTATCCAAAAGGGAGCTTCCTATTTTCACGCAATCCGGCGATGCTAGGCATGAGAATGCAGATAAGATGATTATCAAAGGGGCAGCTGTATTGCCCCATGGACTTATCAATAACGTCAAAACCAAGCTTGGCCCCCAGGGGGAGATCTTAGCTGAATACGTAAAATGGCTCAAAGAGAGGATAGAGAGCCACAAACCCTATCCGGATTATCAGCCGGTTCTGCACCTTGATCTATATGGCACACTGGATGGGGCATTTGGTAGCGATCATAGAAAAATCGTCTCCTATCTGGAAAAGTTAGCACAAATTGCCCATCCCCTGAAGCTGAGAATTGAAGGGCCAGTGGATAGAGGCAGCCGCGAGGAACAAGTCCGGGCTCTCTGCGAGCTTACAGAGCTACTGGACAGTGGCGGGAGTGGTGTTGAGCTTGTGGCAGATGAGTGGTGCAATACCCTGGAGGATATCAAATACTTTGCCCAAAGAAGGGCAGGGCATATGCTTCAGATTAAAACTCCGGATTTGGGAGGAATTAACAATACAATCGAGGCTGTGTTGTATTGCAAACAGATGGGTATTGGCACGTACCTGGGTGGCACTTGCAATGAAACAGAACGCTCAAGTCAAATCTGTGTTCATATTGCTATGGCTACAGAGCCAGATCAAATTTTAGCAAAGCCCGGAATGGGAATGGATGAGGGTTTTATGATCGTCCATAATGAAATGCAGCGGATCTTAGCCTTGGAAAAAGCCCTGGGAAGGATGAGTTAGATGTCGGAACTAAGAGTATTGGCTCCTACTGCTATTTTGGGATATGGCTTTCCAATTCAATCTTTTGAGGCGGGACTGAGGCGGGACCCCCATGTTATTGCTGTGGATGCCGGCTCCTCAGATCCCGGTCCTTTCTATTTGGGCGCTGGGGTTTCGTTCACAGATCGCAATGCAGTGAAACGGGATCTGGAGCTGATGCTCACAGCTGCGCGAAAGCGGAAGATCCCTCTTATCATCGGTAGTGCAGGTGGCTCTGGAGGGGAGCCACACTTAAAGTGGAATGTTGAGATTGTAGAGGAAATTGCCAAAGAAAAAAACCTCACATTTAAAATGGCTATGATTCATGCAGAAGTCTCTCCCAAGTTGGTCCTGGACAAACTCGCCTCAGGGAAAATCTCGCCCCTCTCGCCTGCAGAGGATCTCACAGAAGAGGAGCTTGCGAAATCAGAGCGAATCGTAGGGCAGATGGGAATGGAGCCCATCATCCGTGCCCTCGAGATGGGAGCTGAGGTGATAGTAGCCGGCAGGGCCTATGACCCGGCAGTCTTTGCGGCACTCGCAGTTTACCGGGGTTTCCACCGGGGCCTTGCCACGCATTTGGGGAAAATTTTAGAATGCGCTTCCATCGCAGCTACCCCCGGCAGTGGCAGTGATTGCATGATGGGCTATTTGGGGGAAAACTATTTTCAGGTAGAACCCCTCAATCCTCTTCGCAAATGTACAACCATGTCCGTTGCAGCCCATACCCTGTATGAAAAATCAAATCCTTACCTTCTGCCATCCCCCGGCGGTGTGCTAGATTTGTCCGAGACCCAATTCCATCAGCAAAGCCCGCGGGCAGTGAGGGTTACAGGCAGCAAGTTTATTGAAGATGCTAATTACACAATTAAACTTGAAGGAGTAAAAAAAATAGGCTATCGCACAGTCGCCATCGCAGGAGCCCGAGATCCTATAATGATTGGGCAGATTGATGAGATCATCGACTCTGTCCGGGAGAGGGTAGCTGACAATTTTGGTGAAAAAAAGCTTGAATATTTTTTGGACTTTAAGGTGTACGGTAAAAATGGGGTGATGGCAGATTTGGAGCCGGTTGTGGAAACCAAAAGCCATGAGCTTGGAATTATCATTGAAGCTGTGGCGCATGATCAGGCCACAGCCGATACCATCTGTAGCTTTGCCAGATCAACTATGCTTCACTGGGGCTATGAGGGCAGGATTTCCACTGCAGGTAACCTGGCCTTTCCCTATACTCCCTCGGATTTTCGGGCAGGGCCGGTGTATGCTTTCAACATCTATCACCTGCTTGAGGTTTCGGACCCTTGCGAATTATTTCCCATAGAATTGTGCCAAAGTGGGGAGGTGGGAGCATGAAGCTGCGTGATGTGGCAGCTGTGATTCGTAGTAAAAACTCTGGACCTTTTGAGCTTACATTTGATATAATATTCAAAGACGGTGATCTGTTCCAGAGGGTTTATGAGGCCGGAGTAATAACGCAGGAGCTTTTTGCAAAGCTTTACAATCTGCCTGTGGAAAATGTGACAGCTGTAATTGGTTTCAGTCCGGCCAATGCTATTAAGGCCACTTTGGTGCGGCCCATCCCGTCAGGTGCCTTAGGGGAGAGGGATGTGTATGGAGCACAACAGCACGTACCTCTTTTTGATGTGGAAATTCAGCTTTGAGGAGTGGTTAAATGCCATCCAACTTGCTTCCCGAGTCTCTGATGTATGCAGTTTATTTTGCCCCCAGAGGCAAAGATCGATTGCTTAACCTGGGCCATCAGATTGCCCAGCGACATTTGAGCCCTCAAGATAAGCTAATCGGTTTTGTTGGCGATAGTGGTGCAGGCAAGTCCCTCTTGATCCGGGGCATGTTTCCTGGCCTTGAGCTTTCCAATGATGATGAAGGTGTCAGGGTCCGTCCGCTGCCTCTTCTGGCTAATGGAGATAATACTTTTTTCAGTAGCCATACCTATCATATGGATTTCCGCTTTGAGTCTGCCTTCACCCAGCCCTACATTTTAGTGGAAGCAGTAAGGCATGCTGTGGAGCAGGGGAAAAGGGTAGTTATTGAGCACTTTGAGCTGATTTACCCCCATCTGGGTATGAATGCAGAGATGCTAATTGGGATTGGCGAAGAGGTGATTGTAACCAGGCCCAATATTTTCGGCCCCAAGCCAGGGGATCTCGCTGAAATTGTTTTCAAATCCATCCATAGTAGGAAAATGGCCCATACTGCAGAAGATCTTACGTGCAAAATTTTAGATACCCGCTGTGGTTTTGAGCAACAACTAATCCATGCTGATGTAAAAAACGGCTTTGTTTTGGAGTTTCCCCAACAGCCTGAGATTGACCTTAGGTGGCTTGAGGAGAATGTAAAAGAATATATTCAAAAAAAATTGCCTGTGAGCTATGAAGATGAGGATCATATCAAAATCGGCGATGAGCTTCTCTATTGCACAGGTCCCAGAATCCATGTGAGAAACACCGCTGAGATTGATAATTTTCGCCTCCTGCATGAATTCTGGTATGACCCTATCCATAAGGTCTATGCCTTAGTCGGTTTGGTGGGGAGGGATAAAATCGAGGACTTGAAAGATCTGAACAAACTGGGTTTGTATAGCCTTGATAATTGAGCATCTTCATAATAAAACTTCTTCTTTTGGGAAAGAAAAGCAGCTCTCTAAATTAGGATGGGGGAGCAATAAGCAGCCAATTACCTCTAATTAGCATTGTGCCTAGGTGCTAAAACCCCAGGCTTAGGTTAGAATAGAGTATAGATAAAATGCTATGGAGGTTGGATTAGATGAAAAAGCATATTCTCGTTGCGCTACTATTTCTACTTGCTACTAGCAGCGCCCTGGCAGCTAGCACTGTAACCAGATTGACTGTGGATCTTGATGGACAGGTGATGGTGAACAATAGCGACAATCCAAGAAAATTAGATCCCGGCTTTGCTGTTGGTGCAGATTTGATCTTTACGAAAACACCAAGTGCCCAGTTGGGCCTGGGTGTGGAGTATCAGAAGGAGAGACCTTGGTCTTCTAGTAGAACAATTCAGTTCATACCCATCTATGGGTTTGTGAACTATCATGGTACCTCAAGCTCCTGGAGGCGGGGAACACAGCCCTATTTCAGCGGACGCTTTGGCTATAGCCTATTTAATGGTCCTTACAGCGAGAGTAGTAACATAAAAGCTGAAGGTGGTCTTTACTATAGCTTAGGTGTAGGTATTAATTTTCAAGATCAGTTCCGGATTGAAGCAAATTACGCTTCCGCAAGTGGTCAGGAAATGAGCTCATTTACTAAAACCGAATACACTTATAACAGAACAACTGTTTCTTTCGGGATTGTATTTTAACCAAAAAGAAACTCCGTACCTCAAACAGTACGGAGTTTCTTTTTGGTTTGGAAAGAGGGTTATTTCAGGTTAGATGAGCAGAACATCATCCCGGGCCTGGGCTATGCTCTTCAGCGATTGGGTATAGCCACTGGGGCTGAAGAGGACAAAGCTTTCTTTTCTATCTTTTGCGTTCCACGGAACAAGGCTTGCTTTGCGTTCAAGATCTCGGAGGACTGAGGGGCCAATTGGGCGTTTTGTATATTTACACTCACCAAAGATTATAGAATGATTATCTTCCCCTAGACCCACAAGATCAATTTCCTCGTGCTTATTCCACCAATGCCCCACTCGGTTCAGAAGAAAACCCAATTTCCCTTCCTCACTGAGCTGCCAGAGCTTTTCTGTGCAGATGTCTTCATAAACAAAGGAGACATGATTTTCAATAAAGGTTTGGCGAATTCTCTGCATAGCCTCTCCGGTTTTTCCTCTTTCCAATGAAGCGCGGCTAGGGAAAACATAGCGGAACCAGAAAGCTAGGAAGTGATCCTTGATGTAGTAAAGTGATTTTTTGCTTTTTTCTGGATTAGTTTCGGTAACTGGTACCCGCCTTTCTACCAGCTCTAGTTGAATTAAGGTCTCCATGTATTTTTGAATACTGCTTTGAGCAACTCCGCTTCGCGAAGCAATACCTGACACTCTCCGTTCGCCTGCAGCAATAGTTTTGATAATGGAGAAGAAACTCCCAATCTCGCGCACCTCGTTTTGGAGGAGAAAGTATGGTTCTGCAAAAAGGATGCTGTGTTGTGATAAGATATTTGTTTCTATTGCTGAAAAAATATCATCCGATCCCTGAAATGCTTTTATATAATAGGGAACCCCACCGGTGATTGAATAATACTCTATTAGCTCCGCTTCGTTTTTTTCTGGCATGAAGTCTTGATAATATAAAAAGGGAATTGGCCCTAGTTTTATTTGCGCATCTCGCCTTCCATACAGGGGACTGGTATAGGAGAGGGTTTCTGACTCCATCATGCGAATATAGGAGCCACAGAGCATGAGCATGATATTTCTGTCTGGTTCCATAATATTATCCCATATGCGTTGCATAATACTAGGAAAAGCTTTATTAGATTGACATAGGTATTGGAACTCATCAATCACAAGGATCTTTTTTCCATCTGTCTTCGTTTCTATAAGCATCCGGAATAGGTCATCCCATCTTAAACCTTCTGCAACGTTTAATATTGATTGCTGGGAAAAGGAAGCGATCAAGTTTTGAAATTCCTTCTGGTTTTGATCTTCTTTTTCTTGAGAGGCTAGGAAATATACGTTTGGTTTGTTTTGAATAAATTCTTGAATTAATGCTGTTTTGCCCACGCGGCGACGACCATAAATTATCACCATAGAAGAGCCGTTTTTGTTGTATAAACGATTCAAGGTTTCTAATTCATTTTTGCGGTCAACAAATTTCAAAGGAACTCACCCCCTATATTAAATTATACTTACGATAATCATTATGTCAAGGATGATTATCAGGGGTATCATCTTTTATTATCTTAACCAATATGATCACGATCATTCATAGATCGTAAGTTTTCCAAAGTGATAACTTATTAAGCAAAATTCCCGATTTGGTCATTATCTTTCATAGGTCAGAGTTTATTTCAAGTTGAGTTTTGTTACAATCCCGGCGAAAGGTTTGGCTAACTTGCTCACAGGTTATACTTTGATTCTTTTTTCATGTATTGACGCTTGCGCATTGGTTGTAGTATAATGAATGAAAGTTACAAAGCTAAAGCGTTGATGAGGAGAGTACCCAGCATAGAGACGGCCTAGCGAATCAGGGGCGGTGCGAGCCTGACGCGTCTTGTGGTGGGGAAGATCACCTCGGAGTGCTGCACTGAAAGCAGTAAGTGCAGCCGGCTGTCACCGTTATCGACACAAGAGGGCTTTTAGGCCAAAAAGGGTGGTACCGCGAGGAATCATACCCCGTCCCTTTATTGTGTGGGATGGGGTTTTTTTATACCTAAAATAAAAAAGGAGCTATGGTAAAAAATGGCAGATTATGGAAAAACACTCAACTTACCTAAAACTGAATTTCCCATGCGTGGGAATCTTCCCCAAAGAGAGCCCCAGATTCAAAAGCTATGGGAAAGCAAAGAGCTATACGAGAAATCTCTGGCGCGAGCTAAGGAAAAAAACGCACCAAGCTTCATCTTGCACGATGGACCACCATACGCCAATGGCCATATTCACATAGGCCATGCCCTAAACAAGATCCTCAAAGATATTGTTCTGCGGTATAAGACCATGCGTGGTTTCTATACCCCGTATATCCCGGGCTGGGATACCCATGGTTTGCCCATTGAGCAGCAGGTCATCAAAACCATGGGTGTGAACAGGCATGAAGTACCTGCCATAGAATTTAGGCGTAGCTGCCGTGATTATGCCTTGAAATTTATCCAGATCCAAAAAGAAGAGTTCAAAAGGCTGGGCTGCATTGGAGATTGGGAGCATCCCTATCTGACTTTGACTCCTGATTATGAAGCAAAGCAAATCGAAGTGTTCGGCCAGATGGCGCAGCGGGGTTATATCTACAAAGGTAAGAAACCTGTATACTGGTGTCCCCATTGCGAGACTGCCCTGGCAGAAGCTGAAATTGAGTATGCAGATCACGTATCACCCTCTATTTATGTAAAGTTTCCTGTGGCAGAGGCAGGGGATAAATTGCCCCAAAGCGACATTCCCACCTATTTTGTCATTTGGACCACCACTCCTTGGACCCTGCCTGCAAACCTGGCTGTTTGCTTGCATCCGGATTTCAGCTATAGTCTGGTGGAGGCGCAGCATGGAGGGAAGCGGGAGCGCTATGTTTTCGCAACGGAGCTTGTGGATTCCGTAGCAAAAGACCTGGGCCTTCTAGAGCTTGAGGAGATTGCTACCTTCAGAGGAAATGAACTCGAAGGCATTACTTGCCGCCATCCTTTTATTGAGCGGGAATCAACTGTAATCTTAGGCGATCACGTTACCTTGGAGGCAGGTACAGGCTGCGTTCACACAGCGCCAGGCCATGGTCTTGAGGACTATGAAGTGGGACTGCGCTATAATTTGCAAATTTTGGCTCCTGTGGATGAGCACGGAGTGCTTACAGATGAGGCAGGAGAATATGCCGGTTTAGATTTGAAAACTGCAAATAAAAAAATAGTAGGGGATTTGGCAGCAGCGGGGTTGCTCCATTCCACAGGAGATCTTTCTCACCAATACCCCCATTGCTGGCGCTGTAAAGAGCCTGTGATCTTCAGGGCTACAGCCCAGTGGTTTGCCTCAGTTGAAGGCTTCCGCAAAGAGGCACTGGAAGCGATTAAATCTGTCAACTGGATCCCCTCTTGGGGCCAGGAGCGGATCTACAATATGGTGGCAGAGCGCAGGGACTGGTGTATTAGCAGACAGAGAATTTGGGGTGTGCCCATCCCCATCTTCTACTGCGAAGATTGCGGAGGGGAGCTCATTACCAAAGAGAGCATCAGTGCTGTAGCTGATCTGTTTAGCAAAGAGGGTTCTGATGGTTGGTATACCCACGAAGCTCGAGAGATTCTGCCCCCTGGCACCAAATGCAAGTGCGGTAGTTCTAACTTCCGGAAGGAATCAGATATTATGGACGTCTGGTTTGATTCAGGCTCCAGCCATACTGCTGTGGTAGAGCAGCGGCCTGAGCTTTCGTACCCGGCTGATTTATACCTTGAAGGCAGCGATCAGCATCGGGGCTGGTTCCAATCGTCTCTTCTCACTGCCATCGCCACAAAGGGTTCTGCCCCTTATCGTTCTGTGCTCACCCATGGTTACACTGTTGATGCAGAAGGGAAGAAGATGTCCAAGTCCTTGGGCAATGTGGTGGCACCGGAGAAGGTGATCAAACAGTATGGAGCAGATATTTTGCGCCTGTGGGTGGCATCTGCAGATTACAAGAATGATGTGCGGATTTCAGATGGAATCCTCAAGCAGATGAGTGAAGTCTACAGACGTATTCGCAATACTTGCCGCTTCATTATCGGTAACCTAGGTGACTTCGATCCCAAAACAGATGCGGTTTCCTATGAGACTCTGACAGAACTGGATCGCTGGGCCCTGATGGAGCTGCAGCAGCTTACCGATAAAGTTACCCAGGCTTATGAGAACTATGATTTCCATCTTCTCTATCACTCCATCCATAATTTTTGCGCTGTCCAGATGAGCGCTTTTTACCTGGATGTTGTAAAAGATCGTCTCTATGTTGAAGCACCTACAAGCCAAACACGCAGGGCAGTGCAGACTGTGATCTTCGAGGTGCTTCAGTCTTTGGTTAGGCTCTTGGCACCGGTTTTGGCTCATACTGCAGAGGAGATCTGGCAGCATCTGCCCGAGTCTTGCCGTGAGGTTGAGAGTGTGCATTTAGCATCCTGGCCACAGGTAGAAGAAAGGTATCTGGATGAGAAGCTCGCGGAGCGCTTCGAGAACATGCTGAGGCTCCGAGGTGAAATTTCAAAGGCCCTGGAGCGAGCTCGTGCGCAAAAACTTATTGGCAGTTCGCTGGAGGCCGAAGTTCAGATTTACGGACCCCAGTCTTTGTCTCAAATAGCAGAGGACTTTCCCGCAGAGTATATGATGGATTTGGCCATTGTCTCAGATCTTACCTGGAAGCTTGGAGAGGAGCCCCAGGGCGGGGATCTTGCCATGGAAGCTGAGGAGCTACGTGGCGTAACTGTTGTGGTGAATAAGGCTCAAGGGTATAAATGTGAGCGCTGCTGGAAGTATACACCCCAAGAAGATCTTTGCCAGCGCTGCCACAAGGTAATGGAGGAACTCCCCGGTGAGACGGTTTGAAGTTATAAGTAGTTGGCAAGGCAGGGGAATCAATCTTCCCGCGCGGAAAACTCGCCTCAGTGCTGGCTACGATCTTGAAGCAGGAGAGAGGGTTGTCCTTGCGCCCGGTGCGGTGACTTTAGTCCCCACCGGGCTGAAGGCATACATGAATCCTGATGAGGTGCTGCAAATATTTATCCGCAGTAGCCTCGCTATAAAAAGTAATATCGCCCTAGCCAACAGCACTGCCATTATTGATGCAGATTATGTGGACAATCCCACAAATGAGGGTCATCTGATGCTTCCCCTCCTAAACCGAGGACAAGAGCCCATTGCAATAGAGAAGGGACAGCGGATTGCCCAGGGGATTTTCTTCAAGTACCTTTGCACAGATGATGATAATGCCGAAGGAGAGCGACATGGCGGCTTTGGCAGTACTGGACAGTAGGTTTTGGCTGTGGGGGTAATAGGCCCCTATAGGTTTAATTTAGCAAAAATTTTCAAGGAAGTGAAATAGCCGTGCAAGAGTTTGTTTTCAAAAGCGTGGATGGGGAAGAGAAGGCACTTCTTAGTATCGCTCAGGGCAAGAGGAGACCCCTTCTGGTGGGGCTACATACCTGGAGTGCTGATTTAGATAACCAAGTAAATAGTTACGGTCCGCCAGCAAAAGATCGGGATTGGTCCCTGATTTTGCCCAGCTTCCGTGGACCGAATCTGGTAACTAATCCAAGGCGCCAGCAGGCTTGCGCCTCACCTTTGGCAATTGCGGATATTCTCCACAGTGTGGATGCTTTCTGTGAGCGTTATCCCGAGAAAATAGATAAAGATAAGATTTATCTGTTAGGTGGCAGTGGAGGAGGGCATATGGCTCTTTGCGCCCTGGCCTCTGATCCCAAAAGATGGAGGATGGTAAGCTCATGGTGTCCCATCACAGATCTTGAGGCCTGGCATAGTGAGAATCCAAACTATGCGCCTCATATTGCAGCCTGCTGTGGTGGAGAGCCAGGAGAGAGTCCCCAGGTGGATTGGGAGTATTTTCGCCGCTCTCCAATCAACATGGTGAAGAAACTCGCCCAAGGTCGAGTCTTTATCAATCATGGCAAATACGACCCATCTGTTCCCTACACCCACAGTCTCAGGCTCTATAATGCTCTCTGCGAGGCGGGTGGTCACTCGCAGTATTTAAATATTTTTCCAGGTGGCCATGATCTGTATGTACAGGAGGCATTTGCACAACTGGAGTATGAAAAAGAGAGCAGCGAGCTTTCAGGGTAGCTCTTAGCAAAAGAAGTATTCTCTTTAGCAGAGCATTTGGAATTGGTGGAAGTAAGATCTCAAGGTGTTTTTTAGCAACTTGCTTCTGCTTCGCTGCTTTTCGTAGGAATATCGAGTAAAAATAGATTATTTGTTAGTATTTTAGATTATGGGGCAAGTCAGGTTCATATTTTGGGCCACCTGCCCCTTTTGTTAATTTACAAAATAAAGGTTACATGATAAAATAATGGCAATTGGAACCGCTGGAACCGAAAGTGAGTTCCGGTGGCAGGAGGGATTATTGTTGAAGATCATAATTCTTGGTGCAGGCTCAAGAGGTGGAGTTTATGCCCGTTATGCCACAGAGAATGGTGCCCAAATTGCGGGGGTAGCAGAGCCGAACAGAGAAAGGCGGGAGGCTTTTTGTAAGAAGTATGATGTGCCGAAAGACAGGCAATTCGATACCTGGCAGGAGGCACTGGCAGGGGACAAGTATGCTGATGCTGTTGTGAATTCTACATTAGATCGTGTTCACTATGCTTCAACCATGGCAGCTTTAGATAAGGGTTACCATGTTCTTTTAGAAAAGCCCATGTCGCCAGTGGAGGCAGAGTGCCGCGCTATGGTTGAGAAGGCAGAGGAGAAGAAGCTGATTCTCATGGTTTGCCATGTTCTCCGCTATGCCCCTTTCTTTGAAAAGCTAAAAGATGTTATAGATTCCAAGCAACTAGGTGAAATTGTTAACTTCCAGCTTACAGAGAATGTAATCTATTGGCATTTTGCCCATTCTTTTGTGAGGGGTAATTTCCGAAATGAAGAAGTATCTAGCCCTTGGATCTTAGCAAAGTCTTGCCACGATCTTGATCTATTAGTTTATTTAATAGGCAAGGAATGCAAAAAGGTGACTTCCATAGGTAACCTGATGCATTTCAAGCCTGAAAATGCACCACAGGGTGCGCCCAAGTTTTGTTTGGATGGCTGTCCGCAAGAGAAGACTTGTCCTCATTTTGCACCTACTCTTTATCTTAAGCAAATCCGCGAGGTTTCTTGGCCCACAACTATGATCTCAACTGATACTTCCTTGAGCGCACGGTATGAAGCGCTAAAAAGTGGTCCCTATGGTCGTTGTGTTTACCAGTGTGATAATGATGTTGTGGATCATCAAAGCGCCATTTTTGAGTTTGAGGGTGGGACCACAGCTACGTTTAATATGATTGGTTTTTCCAGTGAGAATACCAGGACCCTCAGGGTCTTTGGTACAAAGGGAGATCTTCGTGGGCATCTTGAGAAAGGTGAATTGGAGATCACAGACTTCCTAACAGGAGAGAAGGAATTGATTAAGATTGATTATACTACCTTGATCTCAAGCCATGGCGGGGGAGATTCGAGGCTCACGAAGGACTTTTTAGATGCAGTGGCCGGCAGTACAAGCAATCAGAAGACATCAGCTAGGGTGTCTCTTGAAAGCCACCTGATGGCTTTTGCAGCAGAGAGATCTAGGAAAGAGGATCGAACCATAGTTTTATAGTTTTTATTTACAGGGGATGATAGAAAGCGGAAGGCAGAGGTAACTGTCTTCCGCTTCTTTGATGAAGCGCGTGTTATCCAATCTAGTTGGCCTAATCAATTTTTTATACCCTCACGCTTTGAAGGCGGCAGGACAACTCGGCTCCTACTAGATTTTATAAGAAGGCTAAAATTATTTCTTATTAAGTTGTATACATTTTAGCGTTACCAAAAGCTTGTTTTGAAGATAACGCGAAAGTAAAAAAGTAGTCTTTGCTCAAAAAGTTATTGATTCTAACGAGCAAGAAGAGGTTCTGGACTTATCAAATAAGTGGGCTATTCGCTTTGAACCCAACCAAATACCACTTAATTTTTGGCATGCTGCATCAGTTGATGATAGTTTTCCAGAGCCTTTTTATGCACCTGGATTTGATTTAATGAAGCGGGAGAGCGACTCTATTAGCGAGCATGATATTGGCTCAAAATATTTTTGCCGCTTTCTGTTTTCTGGCGAAGCCAAGAATCTTAAGTTGGTAATAGAAGAAAGTACAATTGGGGGAGATTGGAAATTATTTGTCAATAACGTTGAGATTAAAAAATGGGTAAGACAACGAGTTTTTGATTGCAATAACAAAGTAGCTGATGTTAGTTATGCTATAAAAGAAGGTTCTACCCCGACATTGAATATAATAAAGATCGAGACAAGAGGCTTAGAGCATGGCTTAAAGGAAGTACCATATCTCTGTGGAGTCTTTACATGCGAATATCGCTATAGTCACAATTCTTTTCCGTTTTTAAAGGGAGCTACTGGAAATGTTTTATTAGAAAATCTCCTTCCTTGGGATATAATAGGCTATCCAACTTTTTCTGGTACAGCTACTTATGAACGGGAATTTGAACTTACAGAAGCTCAAGAATTATATTTAGATCTTGGTAGAGTTGAGGATATAGCCGATGTGAAGTTGGACGGAAGCCAAATTAAGATTCTTCCTTGGCCCCCTTATGCATGTTGTTTAGGCAAGGTTTCGTCAGGGAAGCATCATTTAAACATTGCAGTAACGAATGCTACTGCCAATCGTACCAGAGCGGCTAGGTTAACAGCTGGCCTTTTAGGGCCGGTCAAGTTGTTTAGAATGTAACAAGTCTTTATTTAAATGGACATTAATTAAGGAGTTGTTTGGGATCAAAGTTTGATTGATGAAAATTAGGTATTCAAATTAATTCCAAATTAAAACTAAGGTTAAGTCATCTTGAATTCCTCCTGGGTTTTATGGTAAGATGTGGGAGCAAGCATCCTTTGCGTAGCAACCCCCTACTTTCAGACTTCTTAAAAGGGAGTCTTGTTTTAGGTAGCATAAAGAATAGTTCCGCAAAAGGCTAGTAATGCTTGTATTGATTACAAGAGCTGGAGGCATAAGACAATGATTTATCAAGAAGAAAAACTCCCAAGTTTAATCTATGATGATAAACCCCAATGGATAGAACTCTATCAAAAAGCATGGCAGATCGCTTTCGGTAATATCGAAACCGATGTTCCAGAAGGCTGGCTTACTCAACTCACATGCATGCCAGGCTCAGGTACCATTTGGCAGTGGGACTCTTGCTTTTTACTTTTCTACGCTCGTTTTTCCAATAATACCCTTTTTGCCACCAATAATTTAGATAACATCTATCGTCTTCAGCGAGAAGATGGCTATATTTCCATGGCATATAATATTCGCACTCAGAAACCGGCTTTTCCCGGAAGAATTAACCCTCCTCTCTATGCCTGGGCTGAATGGGAGCATTACCTTGTAACAGGAAACAACAGTCGCTTTGAACGTATTTTACCTATTTTAACCCGTTATTTTGATTGGGTCAAAGCCAATCGAAGATGGAAAAATGGTCTCTACTGGTTCGAAGACAGTGGCTCCAGTGGGATGGACAATGCACCAAGAGGCGGCTGGGGAGTACCATCATTGGGAGGCAGTGATGTCTGCTATATTGATCTTGCCTGCCAACAGGCACTTAGTGCATACTACTTAGCAAAAATCGCAGATACAGTAGGAGATAAACAGATAGCTGCAAGGTTTATCTGCGAATATGAAGAACTGAAAGATTTAATCAACAAAACCCACTGGAGCGAAAAAGTAGGCTTCTACTTCGACCTTTTCAGTAGTAACAAAGTGGACTATCGGGATAACTTCATCAACCATAAAACCATCGCTGCCTTTTGGCCTCTGCTCGCAGGTATCGCCAGCGATGAGCAAGCCAAAAGGCTCCTGGAGCACCTACTAGATCCTAATGAATTTAACACTACCCACCCCGTGCCATCACTCTCCAAAGACGATCCTAATTATGAACCACTAGGAGGCTATTGGCGGGGTGGAGTTTGGGCACCTACGAACTACATGGTAGTGAAGGGGCTAAAACGATATAACAAGCTCCCCTGGTCTAGGGAAATCGCTCTAAAGCATCTGGACGTAATGTATAAGGTACTCGCCCATGATAATTACGGTAGCATTTGGGAGTGCTATTCACCTGAATATTACCAACCAGCAGTCAATGCGTATGGAAAACTAGTGCGACCCAATTTTGTAGGCTGGTCAGGACTAGGTCCTATTGCTATGCTATTGGAATGCGTTTTTGGTCTGGAGTTTGATGCAAGTGAGAACTGTATAACCTGGGTTATTGCCACCGAGGGAAGACATGGTATTGAGAATCTACTTTTCAATGGAAGGATAATATCATTAATTTGCCAAGGCAAAAGCCATGTACCAGGAGAGACCCAAATCACGGTTGAGACTTCAGGCACCTTAAAGCTCAGACTTAGTTTGATGGGCCAGTCTTTTATTCGCGAGTATGAGCTTGAGCCTGGAGCCCATACGATTAGCATATAAAGTGAGAACAAAAAATGAGGTAAAGCATTCGCTTTACCTCGATAACTTTATAATCGTCTTCAGTGCCCGGGGTGCTTTGATGTAATGCTTCGCAGCATTTCCATACTGCCCCTTCTCAGTATAGGCCAACCCCATCAGCAAATGAGTGTACTCATTCTTCGGCTCAATCTCAAGCGACTTCTTCAGCTGCGCAATCCCCGAATCCACCTGCCCAAGCTTTCCATAAACAATAGCTAAGTAATTATGAGACCACACATTACCACTGTCCAGATTCACCAGCTTTTGGAAATTATCCCGAGCCCTGCGAAAATCATCCCGAGCATAGTAGGCAAAAGCCAAACAATTTAAAGCTACAAGATCAGAACTATTTTTAGCTAACTTGCCCTCTGCACTGCGAATAACCTCACGTGCAAACTGATCGTAATTAGCTTTCCCCAAAATCTCAAACTGGGAAGCAGACTCCTCAATTTTACCCAGATTTGCATAGGCCACCCCCAAAAGTAGCCTTTCCTCTAAGTTCTTAGGAGATTTATTCTGAGATACAACACTATTCCAGTTTACTTTAGACGCTGCCATAGCAGTTGTACCCAGACAAATAACCAAAAGGATTATTGAAAATTTCCGCAAAGCTATCGCCTCCTCATCCCTTTTGGTTAAATTATGCCATAACTAGCGAGGAAAGGCAAGGAAAACAATATAAGTTTGGGAAAGAAATAGAAGAGAAGAAAATATTTGGTATCATCTATTTTAAGAGCGAAAGCGCAAGGATGAGCGGCTATTTGCTAGCTAGGATTTTCTCCCGGCTAAGCGCCGCCAATAGCCCGGGTTGCTCTTTTTCCGTCCTCCTGTTACAATTAGCACTAGCTTATGGAAAGGAGGGGAAGGAAATGCCAAACAAAACATTGAGCCTTGCTATGGTTATCTTCATCAGCGCAGTGACAGTAGCCAGCAGCTTTGCAGTCCTAATCCCAGAAGAACCAAAGATCCAGGTAGCGCATATGCCTGAGCCGAAGGAAAAGCTGGAGCAGCCAACAGAGCAGGCTCCGGAAAAAACTACGACGCCTAAAGAACCAGTACAGAAGCAGGAACAACCAGTAGCACCAAAGGCACCTGAGCCTGCAGTTCAGGTAAAGCAGCCTCCTGCGAAAGCGCAAAAACCCTATCGCAGAGTAGAGCTCCCTTGGCGAGATATTCAACTCTTGGCCCATATGGTTCAGGGCGAGGCCCGAGGCGAGCCCTTTATCGGTAAGGTAGCAGTTGCCTCAGTCGTAATCAACAGACTCCAGCGGCCCAACTTCCCCGATACTGTAGCCGGAATCATCTATGGCGCCGGGGAATTTTGCACAGTGCGAGACGGGCAGATCAACCTGCCTCCAAACAGCGAATCATATAGGGCAGTACAAATGGCTCTAGGCGGCTGGGATCCCAGCTACGGCTCACTTTACTTCTACAACCCAGCCCGCAGCACCTCAAAGTGGATCTTCTCAAGACCTATCCAGGTCCAATACGGACAACATGTTTTCGCAGGCTAAAAAAGAGCGGCCCTCAGGGTCGCTCTTTTTGCATATCACCTTCTCTTGGCGCATAGATATCAATAGACAGGGGGGAGAGGAATGCAGATACTTTGGCTTGGCAATCGCAAACATGCTTTTGTGTTTTTAGCAGTCGCACTGGTCTGTCTGGCGTTGGTGCAAATGGGGCTTATTGGCGCCGGACGGATGGTGATGGGTGTTCTCAGCCAAAAAATTATTCCCATCTACAGGGTAGATACAGGTGGAGAAAAAAAGATCGCAATTTCATTTGATGCTACCTGGGGCGCAGACTACACACCCAGACTCCTTGAGATCCTCCGAGAGGAGAAGATTAAAGCTACCTTTTATTTAGCAGGGTTTTGGATCGAAAAATACCCGGACATGGTAAAGAAAATAGCAGCTGCAGGCCACGAGCTGGGAAACCATACATACTCGCACCCACATCTGAACTCCTTGGGGGAAGAGGAGATAAAAAAGGAACTGATGCAGACCCACGAGATGATCAAAGAGCTCACAGGCAAAAGCTGCACAGTCTTCCGGCCCCCCTTTGGCGAATATAGCAATAAAGTGATCAACGTAGCCAAAGACTGCGGCTATCAAACAATCATCTGGGATGTGGATTCACTGGATTGGAAAAATCTCAGTGCCCAACAGATTCACCAAAGAATCGTGGAGAAAGTAAAACCAGGCTCAATTGTTCTCATGCACAATGCAGGCCTTAACACACCTGATGCTTTGCCTGGAATAATCAAGGAACTAAAGGGAAAAGGCTATAAATTTACCACCACAAGTGAGCTCCTCATTCGAGGACCCCATTATATCCAACACGACGGTGAACAAAAGCCCAAAGATGGAGCTGAGGGGGGGCGAACCACTGTATGAAGTTCTTAGCTATCACCATCCCCAGAAAAGTTATTGGAGCTCTATCGGTGATCTTGGCTCTGGGAATTATTCTGGGAGGCGGGATTAAGCTG
Source organism: Firmicutes bacterium UBA5473 (assembly GCA_002427165.1). Taxonomy (GTDB): domain Bacteria; phylum Bacillota; class DTU084; order DTU084; family DTU084; genus UBA5278. The sequence goes on along the minus strand of DIQB01000025.1, from coordinate 6,980 downwards.
ACAGGCCTGGTGCAAAGGCGGCTCTATGCCATCGCCCCTGGTGTAACATTGGGAGGAGAGCCTATAGGCGGGATGTATCCTGAAGATTTGAAAAAACAGTTGTCAGGTGAGCGTGGGCGTTGGTCTGTGCCCTCGGTCAATGCAAGATGGCAAGAGGGAAAGGTTGTCAGTGCCATGGCAGGGGTGGAACTAGATGTGGAAGCAACGGTAGAGATGGCTATGGACGCTGAAAGCGGCGAGGTTCTGATGCCGGTATTGAGACGCGTGGCAGCCTCTGTTGACAAAGACTTCTATCAGGCCATCTACCAGCTGCCTGAAGCAGGAGGAAAAGCCGCTCTTTCAATTAATGTAGATTGGGGCGAGGAATATATACCAGCTATGCTGGCAATTCTGAAAAAAAATAAG
>DIQB01000025.1:0-6346 GCA_002427165.1 Firmicutes bacterium UBA5473 | reverse complement strand
GAGGCCGGACTCAGAAAGCTAATTGGAGATTGCGAACAGGTAATTGGGAGGATTAGCGGGGGCAAACCAGTTAAACTCTATGCGCCTGCCTATGGCGAGGTAAATCAGCGAATTATTGCTGCCGCAGCAGGGCTGGGCTACCGCACAATCATGTGGAGCGCCGATACAATCGACTGGCAAAAGCCAGCACCCGCTACAATGGTGCAGCGGGTGCGAAAGAAGATCGACAAAGGCGGGATTGTGCTGATGCACCCCACAGAAAATACAGTGGCAGCACTGCCTGATATTATAAAGGTACTCGCGGAAAAACAACTCAAAGCAGTAAATGTGGGCGAGCTCATCAGAGCCAAAGCTTCTCTTTGACCACCTGCCATAGACGCTGGTCCTCAAAGCCCAGGCGCCACAGGGCCACGCCGCGGATTCCAAAGCGTGCTACCAGGTCCACCTTCGCAGAGAGGCTGGCGCTGTTCTCATACCACACAGTATGGCGTTTGCCTCCAGAGAAGTAGGTGAAATATGGCGATTTGCTAGCTGGATCCCAGTTGGCAGACACACTGTGCTTTTCCAGCAGATTCATCACCTGGGGATAGGTTACAGCGCGGGCCTTGCCAAATCCAGTCCAATCATACCCGTAGCCGGCCAGGCCTAAGATAACTTTTTCCGCTGGAATCTGACTTGTGGCGTAGCGCAGAACTCGCTCCACCCAACCGATAGAAGCCACAGGCCCAGGACCACTAACCTTGCTGTGCTCATCATAGGTCATGAGCATGATCCGGTCTGCGTAAAGCCCTAGAGTTGCATAATCGAAGGCACCAAACCAAACAGAGGTAGCATAATCTGCAGTTTTTGCAGGCACTGAAATTGTTACCCGATAGCCCCCTGGCCGCAGTTTAGCTGACAGCTCTCGCATAAAGGTGTTGAAAAGATCCCGATCTGAGGGTCTGAGGTTTTCAAAGTCAATATTGACCCCACCATAACCATTTTTGCGGAGCAGCTGGTAGATATTGCTGACCAGCGCAGAGCGCTTTGTAGAACTTGACAGCACCTGGTGGACAAGCTCTCCATCGAACATGTTTCCTGCGATGTTATGGATCAGAGCATAGTTATTTAAGGAACGGAGCTTGGCGAGGCTGGCTGCATCACCATCATGATCACCATATACATTGCCTGCCTTGGTAATGCTATAGGAGAAGGGAATGATCCCCGTGAGCAGTTTCCCGTAATTGGCAGCGGACCGATAGGAACTCGCATCAACATAATAGCCATAGATCTCCCGTTTGCCATTATTTTGGGGTTGCGATGGATTTTTCCCCTGATTGAGAGCAGATTCAGCTGTACTCACAAGCCAAAGAGGAGCCCAGCCCACCTTGCCGTCTCCTGTGCGCACTTTTCCCCAGCCCAAAGAGCTGGTCTCAAGGCTTACCATGGTTCCACCCTCCAATGTGGCCACAAGCGGGTAATCGCCCCCGGGTCCCGAGCGCAGATTCACAGATCTACCTGTGAGCACAGCCTGTTGGCTTTTGCCCCCTGGCACATCCTCTGACCAGGAAGGAGCTGTCGGGGCATCTTTGCTAGGAGACTGGGGAAGCTCTCCTCCACCGAGGGATGTGAAGTAGAGGAGAAGGGTAAGAATTGTTGCTAGAAATCCCTGTTGCATGCCAAAACTCCTTCCACAGTGTTCCTTGAAGTATTTCTCTGTAGATGGATTTAATCCTCTAGGTAATTTAAGGCAGGATTTAATCGTATCTAGGGCGAATTGAAAGAGGAAGGAGAGTGGTACCAAAAAATGCACGAACGAATGAAACTTGCCAATGGCATCGTGGTGGCAGCGGAAGAGATCCCAACTGTCAGATCAGTGTCTGTGGGGCTTTGGCTCCGCACGGGCTCCGCCAATGAAAGACAACAAAACAATGGGGTCTCTCATTTTATAGAACACATGCTATTTAAGGGCACAGAAAAATACACAGCCCGGGAGATAGCCGAGGCTATGGATGCCATCGGTGGACAACTTAATGCTTTCACCAGCAGAGAGTATACATGTTATTATGCCCGAGTATTAGACGAGCACCTGGAATTTGCCATTTCACTTTTGGGAGAAATGCTTCGCTTCTCGCGGTTCGATTCCGGGGAGCTGGAAAAAGAGCGAGGTGTGGTACTAGAGGAGATCAACATGTACCAAGACGAGGCAGATGAGCTTGTCCACGATCAATTTGTAAAATCCATCTTTGGCGATCATCCCCTGGGGAGGCCCATTTTAGGCACCATGGAATCTGTAGCCTCCCTTACCCGAGAAGATATGATCCAATATCTCTCGCATTTCTATACGCCTCAGCGGCTACTGGTGGCTGCAGCAGGAAATGTGAAGCAAGAACAGTTAACTCGCATCGCACGTGAGCATCTTGGAGATTATCTGGCAGAAGAGATGTCAGATAAATGTCAGCCCCTTGCCTACAGGAGCCAAGTTAGAATTGGTTTTAAACAAACAGAGCAGGTACACCTGGTAATTGGGGCTCCAGGAATTTCAAGGCTAGATCCAGATCGCTATGCGCTAGAGGTTTTAGAGGTGATTTTAGGTAGTGGCATGAGCTCTAGGCTCTTCCAAGAGCTCCGGGAAGATCGAGGCTTGGTCTATTCCACCTATTCCTTCCATTCCCTTTACCGGGAACATGGCCTCTGGGGCGCATATGCTGGAACAGGCAAAGGGCAAGCACAAGCTGTGATTGATGCCATAGTGAAGCAATTCACTCGCATTGCAGAAAAACCTGTAACTGAAGCAGAATTGGCAAGGGCAAAACAACAACTGAAAGGTTCCCTCTTAATTGGCCTGGAGAGCACCTCCAATCGCATGAGCCGGATTGCGAAAAACGAACTCTTTTTGCACGAGGCCACATCACCCCAGGAGGAGATTGCGCTGATTGAGGCGGTTACAGAGGAAGAAATTCAGAAATTAGCCCAAAGATTGCTCGCAGAAGGCCTCACGATGTCAGCAATCGGCCCCATAAAAGAGGGGGACTTGGTGCTGCCCTCACTCTGAGTGTTTGAAGAGCCAGGCCCGCAGCAGGCCCAATTCATGGCCGTCAGGGTAGGCTCGGCCTTGCCTGATGGCAAGGAAGCCTTCTAGCTCTTGGGGATGGGCTTTGAAAAAGGACAAAAGGTTGCGGAAAATACACATTGTCTGGGGGGTGAGATAGTGTTCAATCCCCTCCACCTGCTCTTCGATCCCTGCTTGATCTCCAAAAAGATAGAGGAATTCCTTGAGGGTCTCATCCCTCCAGACTAAAAATTGCCCATACTGGAGGCCCACAGGCGTCAGGGAGATATTGCGATACTTTTCATAGGTAATGAAGTCCGCCTCATGTAGCTTCTGAATCATTCGGGTCACCGACGATGGCTGCACGCCAATAGCAGCGGACAGATCAATTGGACGCACATACCCTTGTCTCGAGTAGATGCGATAGAACATCTCCAGATAGTCTTCCATGCTTTCAGTGAGCATTTTCAGCTCCACCACAACCCCTCCTCTCTCTTTAGCCTATGCGAAAAATTTTGTTTCCAGAACAAAAAAGGCAAGGCCCACAAGCCTTGCCTCTACATAAAGAATCCCACCACCTGGGCCACCACAATACAGACCACCACAGCCACTAAAGTGGGCAGCACAAAGGAGATGAGGGTCCATTTTGTGCTGCCTGTTTCTTTGTGGATGGTAAAGAGGGTAGTGCCACAGGGAAAGTGCAACAGGGAGAAGAGCATCATATTTAGACCTGTCAGAGGGGTCCAGCCATTTTGCACAAGCAGCTTGCCCAAAGCCGAGATGCTAGAGGGCTCCATCATTACACCTTGTGCCAGATAGCCCATCAAGAGGATGGGGATCACAATTTCGTTTGCAGGGAAGCCTAAAATAAAAGCCGCTAAAATGAAGCCATCCAGGGCCATAAGCCTGCCTGCTGGCGCCAGAAATCCTGCGAATTTTGCGAGCAGGCTCACATCACCTAAAGTGGTATTGGCTAGCATCCAGGTGATGAGGCCTGCAGGTGCCGCAACAATCACAGCCCGCCACAGGACGTGCAGCGTCCGATCGATGAGGGAACGCACCAAGATCGTGCCCAACTGAGGTTTGCGATAGGGAGGTAGCTCCAAGGTAAATGATGAAGGTACTCCCTTGAGAATTGTTTTAGATAACAACCACGAGATTAAAAGGGTAATTATAACTCCAAAGACGATCATCCCCAGCACCATAAGACTTGTGCCCAGGCTCCCCACTTTCATCAAGGAGCCAAAGAAGATTGTTGCTATGGCAAAGAGCAGTGGGAAACGACCATTGCAGGGCATGAAATTATTGGTGATAATTGCAATCAGCCGCTCCCGGGGGGAGTCGATGATGCGCGCTGCAGTTACTCCTGCAGCATTGCAGCCAAAACCCATGCACATAGTAAGGGCCTGTTTGCCTGCAGTACCAGCTCTTTTGAATAGCCGATCCAAATTGAAAGCCACTCGCGGCAAATAGCCAAGATCCTCCAGAAAAGTGAAGAGGGGAAAGAAGATAGCCATGGGGGGCAGCATCACAGCCACAACCCAGGCCATGGCGCGGTAGATCCCATCCACCAAGGCTCCATGGAGCCAGAGGGGTGCACCCAGCCAAAGTACAAATTTGCTCAAGCAGCCTTCAAAGCCAAAGAGGAGTTTCGCTAATAATTCTGATGGATAGTTGGCCCCGACAATTGTAAGCCAAAGCACAACTCCAAATAGGCTCAACATGATTGGGTAGCCAAAGAGGCGAGAGGTGAGGATATCATCTAGTTTCCGCTCCCAATCTGCTTTTGGCCCGCTACGCTCGACAACCTGCCTGTGAATCACCTCTGCCTCTTGGAAGATTCTCTCCACGATTTGCTCCCGAAATATCTCCCCAGCCTCTTGGCGAATTGAGTTTGCTTCCTCCAAGATGGAAGTCAGCTCCCCCCTTGACATATCCTCTCACCCCCATCGAATGCGGCTGCAACTTTGTTTTGAGTTAGGTAATGGGCCAGAGACTGGGCTACAACAGGATCTCCATCTAAAAGGCGCAGGGCAAGCCAGCGAGTATTGCCAATCTCCCCAAGGTGCGCCGCAAGTTTTAGCTCCAATTTTGTGATTGAATCCTCTATTTTTTCGCTATAGCGAATCTGAAATTGCTCCCTGTTTTGAGTTCTTGCAAGGTTCAAGATTTCATACTGGAGCCTGCCCAGACCCACCCGCGTCCGGGCAATCGTGGGGACTACTGGTACGCCTAGAAGTTCCCCTAATTTTTTTGCATCTACCTTGATTCCTTTTCGTTTTGCCTCGTCCATGAGGTTCAAGCAGACAATAGCATTGCCTGTGATCTCCAAAACCTGCAAGATTAGGTTTAGATTGCGCTCAAGGGAGGTTGCATCTGCCACCACTACAGTTACATGGGGATTGCCAAAATAGAGGAAATCACGGGCTACCTGCTCTTCTGGGGAGTTTGCCAACAGGGAATAGGTGCCAGGCAAATCTACAATCTTAAATTCTTCATCTCTATAGCTATAAGTACCTGTTGATTGCAAGACAGTTTTCCCGGGCCAGTTGCCAGTGTGCTGATTGAGGCCAGTGAGGGCATTGAAGACAGTGCTTTTCCCGGTATTGGGGTTGCCTGCTAAGGCCACAATAATTTCTGTTTTCATTCTCGTGGCCTCCCGGAAAGCTCTACTGTGATCTGATTGCTTTCCTCAGCTCTCAGAGCGATTAATGTACCCCTGACCTGGTAGGCTACAGGATCTCCCAGCGGACTTCTGCGCACTGACTCCACTTCGGTGCCTGGGGTAAAGCCTAAATCTAAAATTCTATGCCGGATTTTGCCAGCAAGCTGGATTCCATCTATTCTGCCCCGTTGACCTGTTGGGAGCTGGGTGAGGCTAATTAACATTTTCTCTCTTCCTTTCATCAGGTTTGCTGGGGCAAAGTTTATGGCAGGTGGGAAAAGACTTTGCTCCAGGCTAAACTATATTCTAAAGTATGAAGGACGAGAGAATAAGGTACCAAGTCCCATTAGCTTTTTTTCCAAAGTTTTTCGCGATATTCAGCTGGAGCACAGCCAAAGTGCTCCTTAAAAGCGCCAGCTAGGTAAGGCGTAGGAAGTCACACCTTTGGGGCAATTTTCTCGAAGGTATAGCTCAAATAGTTTTACGATGGGAATTGATGGTAAGAATAGTGAAAGGACTGATTAAAGTGAAGAAGGTGTACCCACCTGCTATATGTGAGTTGTTGGATAAGCGCGGTTATTTTTCAGTTCCTTATGAGATGAGGATTATTTCTCACAAAAGGGCTATTAACTCATTTTCCGACTAGATGG
>DIQB01000012.1:9022-15077 GCA_002427165.1 Firmicutes bacterium UBA5473 | reverse complement strand
ATAGCGCACATGGCCGATTGCCCCATGGCCTCGGAGGCCAGAGATGGCCTTCTCAGAAAATACCCGCGGCACCAGCCCCACTCCCTTGTGGAGCTGCATTCCTCTGCCGTCTGTAACAGCCATGCCACTACTTTCCTGCCCCCGGTGTTGGAGGGCAAACAGACCCAGATAGGTGAGGGGTGCCACCTCAACATGGTCTTGGCAGAAAATCCCAAATACACCGCATTCCTCGTTTAGCTCTCTACGCACCCGATTTCTCCCCCAGTAGACGTTCTAGGCCACTGTTCCAAAGCTCAGATATCTGGGTAAGCTCACCATCGATCACACGAGTCTCGCCAATCTCAACTGTAAATTTATCACCGCCAACCCGACCCAACAGACTCAAGGGAACACCCCTCTCCTCAGCCAAGGCCCTAACAGACTCGGCGTTTTCCTCCGATAAAGAGATCACGAACCTAGCCTGAGTCTCGCCAAACAGAAGGCTATCGGTGCGGCCTGGACAATAGAGTTTCACCTGAGCTCCAATTTCCCCGGCTAGGGCACACTCGGCAAGCCCTATAGCCAGGCCACCCTCGCTGAGATCGTGGCAAGAGCTCACAAGGCCATCGCTGATAATTGTATGGCAGAACTCTCCATTGCGTTTTTCTGTCTCCAGATCCAGTTTGGGTCCTGGGCCTGCCACCAGATCGTGGCACACCTTCAAGTATTCGCTGCCGCTGAGCTCATTGCGATTCTCACCCACTAAAAAGATCAGATCCCCTTCATTTTTGAAGGAGATGGTAGCATGCTTTTGTACATCCTCAAAAACACCTAGCATCCCTACAACAGGTGTAGGGAAGATTGCCTCTCCTGCTGTCTCATTGTATAGGCTCACGTTGCCGCCTACTACAGGAGTACCCAAAGCTCGGCAGGCCTCGGCGAGGCCAAAAACTGTCTCTTTCAGCTGCCAGTAGATCTGAGGCCGCTCAGGGCTCCCCAAATTCAAGCCGTCTGTGATGGCAAGGGGTTTGGCACCACTTGCGTAAATGTTTCTGGCAGCTTCAGCAACAGCTAAGGCTGCACCTCTTTTAGGGTTTTGGTAGCAGTAGCGGCCATTGCAGTCGATAGTCAGGGCAATGCCTCGCTTTGTGCCTGGAATTCTCAGCACTCCTGCATCAGAGCCAGGTCCCACTATAGTCCCCAGCTGCGCCATTTGGTCATATTGCTCCCAGACCCATCTGCGGCTGGCAATATTGGAGAATCCCAGTAGCTGCAAAAAGGTATCTTGGATCTTTGAATGCTCTAGATCTGGAAGCTCGTCAAAATCATAACCCCACAATTTCTCCAGATACTGGGGTTTTTCTGCTGGTGGCACGTAGGAGGGTGCACCGTCTGTAGTTAAGGACTTCGCTGGCACCTCCGCTGCTAGCTCCCCGTGGTGGAAGAGGCGCAGCATGCCATCGTCTGTTACCTTGCCCACTACCACAGCTAAAAGGCCACGTTTTGCAAAGATTTCTTTAACCTGCTCCTCGGCGCCAGCTTTGGGGATTACGAGCATCCGCTCTTGAGATTCAGAGAGCATGATCTCGTAGGCGCTCATCCCCTCTTCCCGCTGGGGCACGAGGGTGAGGTCCATTTCAATTCCAGAGCCGGCATTGCTTGCCATCTCTGAAGAGGAGCTTGTAAGGCCTGCAGCTCCCATGTCCTGGATCCCCACTACCACGCCACTGGCGATGAGCTCAAGGCAGGCTTCAATCAGAAGTTTTTCTGTAAAAGGGTCTCCCACCTGGACACTAGGCCGCTTCTCTTCGTTCTCTTCGCTAAATTCTGCTGAGGCAAAAGTTGCACCATGGATCCCGTCTCTACCTGTGGTGGAACCAACTACCATCACTGGGTTCCCCACGCCACTGGCTGTGGCCTTGGTAATGGAATCGTGGCGCACAAGGCCCACGCTCATGGCATTCACCAGGCAGTTACCCTGATAGCTTTCGTCGAAAGAGATTTCTCCGGCAACTGTAGGTACGCCTGTGGCATTACCGTAGTCACCAATCCCTGCCACCACGCCGCGAACCAGATAGCGCACGTATTCATCCTTAGGATTTCCAAAGCGAAGTGAGTTGAGACTGGCGATAGGGCGAGCACCCATGGTGAAGATATCCCTGAGGATGCCACCTACACCTGTGGCAGCTCCCTCGTATGGCTCCACATAGGAGGGGTGGTTATGGCTTTCCACTTTCATGACGATGGCAAGCCCATCTCCAATATCTACAGCACCTGCGTTCTCGCCTGGTCCCACTAAAATACAGTCCCCTTGAGTAGGGAAGTGTTTGAACAGAGGGCGGGAGTGCTTATAGGAACAGTGCTCACTCCACAGCACCGCATACATACCCAGCTCTGTGTAATTGGGAAGTCTATCTAAAATCTGGCAAATCTTCTCATATTCCTCGTCCTTCAGGCCCATAGGTCGCCAGGCCTGAGTATCTTTTATTTCCTGGGGCGTCATCATCATGCCTTCCCCCTCTCTAGAACTTCCACTATCCCTTGAAACAGGGCCAGTCCATCTGTGCTGCCCAAAACTTCTTCTGTACTGCGCTCAGGATGAGGCATCATCCCCAGAACGTTCCCTCTGGGATTGGTGATGCCCGCAATATTCCCTACAGAACCATTGGGATTGTCACCTATCTCCCCTGTTTTATCTGCATAACGGAAGACGATCTGCCCATTTCCCTCAAGCTCTAGAAGGCCCTCGGGATCAAGATAATAATTACCAGCGCCATGGGCAATTGGCATATTAATTAGCTGTCCCTTTTGGTAAAGTTTTGTAAAGGGAATATTTGTGTTCTCCACGCACAGAAGCTGGGGCCGAGCGATAAAGCGCAGGCTCTGGTTGGGGAGCATAGCGCCAGGCAAAAGCCCTGCTTCCAAAAGGACCTGAAAACCATTGCCCACTCCCAGCACAAGGCCATCGGCCTGTGCGAACTTCCGAATAGGCTCCATAATGGGAGTGGACTTGGCCAGGGCACCTGGCCGCAGATAATCACCATAGGAGGCGCCGCCTGGAAGGATCACGCACTGGGCATCACCCAAAGAGGTTTCCTTATGGCTCAAGATCGTAACCTCATGGCCTAGGAGACCCTTGAGGACATGAATGCAGTCCCCCTCTCCGCTGGTGCCGGGAAAGACCACCACGGCAAATTTCATCTACAGCACCTCCACCAGCTGGTATGAATAATGTTCCAGCACCTGATTTACTAATACTCGCTTGCAAATCTCATCTAGCTGGCTCTCTGCCTCAGCCCTTGTTTTAACATCGAAGAGAACTTCTATATACTTGCCAATCCTAACCTTCTGTACACCTTTGTATCCTAGCTCGTCTAACTGACGCTCCACAGCATTCCCCTGGGGATCGAAAACTACATCCTTCAGCGTTACCTGAACTTCTGCTTTCCACATAATTCTTCCTCCTTAATTTTCGCATAATCTGCGATATACTTCTGAATAAGCCTCTGCCACGCCGCCCATGTCTCTGCGGAAGCGATCCTTATCCAGCTTCTCCTGGCTCTCCCGATCCCAAAAGCGACAGCTGTCAGGTGAGATCTCATCTGCCAGCACGATCTCGCCTTGCTCTGTGCGACCAAATTCTAATTTGAAATCCACTAAAATCAGGTCACGCTCTAGTAGATGTGGCTCTAAGATGGAGTTCACAAGTAGTGCCTCCTCCTCTAGCTTGTCCATCTCCTCTACGCTTGCTGCGCCTAGGGCCAGAATATGATACCTGTTTACCAGGGGATCGCCTAAAGAATCGTCTTTGTAATAAAATTCCACAATTGTGCGGGGCAGGGGTTTGCCCTCGGTGAGACCCAGCCTTTTGGCGATGCTGCCTGCGGCAATGTTCCGCACCACAACCTCTAGCGGAATGATTTCAACTTTCTCCACTAACATCTCTCGCTCATTTAGGGTCTCCAGAAAGTGGGTCCTAACTCCCTCTTTGGCCAAGAGACGGAAGAAATAGTCGCTAATCTTCAAGCTCAGGGGGCCTTTGCCTGAAAGCTGAGCCCGTTTGGCGCCGTCTCCGGCTGTGGTGTCATCTTTGTAGTAGACAATAAGCTTGTCAGCATCTTCAGTTTGGTAGATGATCTTGGCTTTGCCCTCGTGAAGTAATGGTCCTTTTCCCATATTCCCTCACCTCATTGCTAAATTGAGCTCTCTTTCCCAATGATCGCATAGAGTCTCTGTCTTGCGCACAGCTGCCCCCAAATATTCCTGGGGTTCTGAGAGGATTCGCCGCTGGCTCTCGCTGAGCTTCTGAAGATAGGGCACAAGCTCTGTGGAATTAGCCACAAGTTTCGTCAGAGGTATACCCTCCTTCTCAGAACGTAGCGTCAGCTTGCGTACGCATTCGTGGGCATCTGGATGGCCTGCTGTGGCCAAGAGGATATAAAGGGGCTCTGCGATGATTAGCTCCCGGGTCTCGTTGAAGTTCTTCAGCATCCGCTCTCTGTCTACAGCAAGTCTCCCAATAACTTTAGTGAGGCGTTTTGTGGCCAGGACCAGACCTGCCACAATTTCCACAAGAAAACGTGCTGAGGCAGAATTCGTCAGATCCCGCTGATGCTCTGAAATCTGATCCATATACATGGTCATAATTCTGGGGCTGAATTCCTTCCAAAGGCTTTTGACATGTTCGAAGTTCCAGGGGTTGCGTTTGTGGGGCATGGTGGAGGAGCCAACTTGCTCTTTGGCAAAATACTCTCCTACCTCACCAATTTCAGTACGCTGCAGGTGACGGAAATCATCGCCCATGTTAGCTAGCACACCTAAAGTCGAGACTAAGGCGTGGATATGGTCTAGCAAAAATTCAGGCTCCACAATCTGGCTTGAGGAACCACCAGGCTTAAGTCCCAGTTCCCCTAAAACCTCTTGTTCAAATATTTCCGGGTCTGAGAAAAACAGGGAGCTGGCATTGTAGGCGCCAACTGCGCCAGCAAATTTGCCACGCAGATTCTTGGCTGTCTGTTCAACTAGCTGGATTCTCTCCCCTAGCCTGCTTACATACTCTGCCATGGCAAAGCCAAAGGTGATGGGCACAGCATGCTGGCCGTGGGTGCGGCCAATTTGCACTGTCTCTTTCTCGCGTCTGGCGATCTCAATAAGTAGAGCCTCAAGTTCCACCAGGGCCGGCACCACCAACTGCAGAGCTGCATTTTTGAAGCGCAGGGCATTGGCAGTGTCCAGGATGTCCATAGAAGTGGCAGCAAGGTGAATATATGGTTTTACCTCATCGTCCACTCGCTCTCGAAGGCTATTAACCAAAGCGCGAATATTATGTTGTGTTTTCTCCTCCTCCCTGTATACATCCAGGGGGGTAATCCCCTCTTTGGCAGCCTCTACCTGGGCTGCCGCCTCGTGAGAACACAGTCCCCGCTTAGCAAGGACCCTAACTAGGGCAACTTCCACTTCTAATTCGTAGTGGATCAGGGCGCCCTCAGAGAGGTATTTGCTCAGTTCCTCTCCTAGCTTTGAATCGGAAAGGTAATAGCGGTGATCCAGAGGACTTAGATTGGCGAAGATCTCTCTTTGCATTTTTTCCCCTCCAATGTAAAAAGCGGGTAGGTTTAGAAACCTACCCGCCCGGGTTTTTATCCCTCTACGGTGTAACACTCCTATATGGAATGCCTGTACCACTTGGTCCAGTCCTTCCCCAGGGAAGCGGAACCCTAGGTACACTTTCATTGTCTTCATTTTATCAGGGGATAAAGTTTCTGTCAACTGCCAGAGCAAACCTTAACAGAGACTTAACAACTGAAGCCAGAAAAACATTGCCTTCAGAATCATTTTCACTTGGCAGGACTTCCCTAAAAAATCTCGAATTAAAACTATGGGCAATAATAGCGGTGCAATTTTTATAGCGGATCGGCCCAGAACTATCGAGAGGAGTTGGTTGCGTGACAGATAGGCAGCTACTTGAGTCGATCTCATCTCAGCTTGGGATCTTGTCGGAAGAATTCGCCTCTTTTAAGGTAGAGACCCGCAAAAGGTTCGATAAGCTGGATGAGAGAATGGATCGGCTGGAAGT
>DIQB01000012.1:5905-8799 GCA_002427165.1 Firmicutes bacterium UBA5473 | reverse complement strand
GATCGCCTAGAAGAGAGAATGGAACAGCTTGAGCTTAAGGTGGAGCGCCTTGAGAAAAGAGTCGAACAGCTTGAGCTTAAGGTGGAGCGCCTTGAAGAGAGAACGAGTCAGCTAGAGGCTAAGGTAAATCTTCTGGAAGAGGGTATGAGTCAGTTGACGGTTAAGGTGAATCTTCTGGAAGAGGGTATGAGTCAACTAAAAGATACTGTTGATGGCCTTCAGGTGCAAGTTGCTTTTCTAGAAAAACAAACAAGTCAAATCGACAATAAAGTCGATGGCCTAAAAAAAGAAATCGCAAGTCTGGTCACGAGTTCTATTTTGACACAAACGGAGATCAAGTCAATCGACGATATTGTTTATAAAAACTATCAAGGCATCAAGTTTATCAATCAAAACCACAAAGGAATCTTTGCTAAGCTTGCTGAACATAAGATCAAGCAGGTAAGGCTGAGGCGTAAACTAGCTAAAGAATTGTTAAAAGCAAGCTAAAAGCCCAGCTCTACTTACAATTAAACTTATCCCTCTAAAGCCGAATTCTTCCGGCAGCTGATGAATATCAATGTACTATTGATTCATGAGCGGAGGAGAGGCCTATGGAGGGGATTGATTATTGGGAAACTATTAGGGAATCGTTGAAGTCCTTCTGGAAGAGGGGGCAAGAACTTGAGATAACTGGATATTTTGAGGCAAAACCAGAACAGGGGCTATGCTGTATGCTCTGCCATTGGCCTCTGACTGGCGAGAAACCAAGAGGGCCAGGGCTGCGGCATGTGTATCTACTCACAAACCTCAATACTGGACACAGCATCACTGTAGGCGCTATTTGTAAACAAAAATATCAGATTGCGCTAACAACGATGAAAACGCCCACAGTAGGGTCCACAGCGGATGCAAGCCCAGATGATCCTGACTTCGAACTCCCAGATTTTCAGGAAGAACTAGCAGAGCGCACCTTAAACGATGAAGATTATTACTACTTCTTCTGCGACGATGAGTGGGAACCCGGACGCGAATAGAAAAACCCCAGGAAAACCTGGGGTTTTTATCATGCTCCCCGCCTGCGTTCTATAATTTCTGCTGCCCGCTCCCACTGGTTGGGGAACAGATCCCCGGGCACTGCCTCAGGGCCGGCTTCTTCTAGTACATGCAGTCTTGCGCAGCGGCTATTCTCCCCTTTGCAATACCTGTGCTTATAAAGAACACTGGTAGCTGGCATGTTTGCCATCTGATCGTTGAAAAAAGGGCACTTTTCAATTCTCTCGCAAGAAGACAAGAAAAAAACCTCCTAGCAAAATGTTTTAAGCTCCATCTTCTCCACAAAAGGTTTACCTTGCTCTAAGGCCATAAGGCCTGTCTGGGCCATGGGCAGATCTAGATTTGCCGCATTGGGAACCCCAGTATAGGGCTCAAGGCAAACAAAATCCGCACTAAGATCCTTGCCTGTATAGACCACCCAGTGTTGGAATCTAGGCCCTGCCACATATTCAATCCCAGCTTTAGCCCTGCGATCCTCAAAGCGAGCGCAGCTTCTGTTTTCCGTCTGCTTCACTGTATAAACATCATCTAAAAGCAAGCCCTCCAGGCACTGTCCAGCTGTAAGATCATATTGACCCTGAACATCCATCAGCACCCCAGTGGGCACAAGCCCTGCTAGCTCCCACCTCTGTGCAGTATCTAGGCTAATGAAGCAATCTGCTTTGCTGCTCTGCTCACCTAAGGGCACATTAAAATAGGGGTGAAAACCAAGCCAGAAGGGCATAGGCTCTGGAGCATGGTTTTCTACCCGAGTTTCAATGGCAAGAACATCGCCCTGGAGCTTAAAGGTAAGGGTGATGGTGAACGGTTGGGGTAAATACTGACTGAGTTCGGGAAGCTTCTGGGAGGAGAACACTGTCTGGGCCATGGCCCCACCTTCGGTGGAAGTTTCCCCCACAGACCAGGGCCGATTTAACACCAGGCCATGGATGTGATTCTGGCCACCGGCCTCATTTTTCTCAAATTGATATTCCCGCCCCTGGAAAGAAAAGCTGCCACCTTTAATTCTGCCAGGGGGCATCAGCACCGGGGTGCCAAAGCCTGTAGGCCTGTTCTGTAGCTCAGAAAAATCCTGGGGAGTTTTTATGAAAGAAATATTTTTTTTATTATTCTTCAGAGAAATAAGATTGCTGCCAAACCCAGGCAAGATTGTGGCCCCAAGGCCGGAGTTTTGGTCCAGAAGCTCAATTGTCTCCTCTCCAGAAAAAGAGCCCCTCTCCACTTGAAATCCACTCATGACAATACCTCCTAGTTGCTTGCAAATTTAAGTTCCTCCTGTGGCACCTGCTCAAGTAGCGCCTCTTCGAGCTCCGAGGGAGTAATGGTGGCTGTGCCAAGCTTGCGCACCACAAGCCCTGCAGCCATGTTGGCCAGCACTGCCCCCTCCAGAAAGCTGCTGCCTGCAGCCAAAGACAAGGCCAGGACGCCAATTACAGTATCACCGGCCCCAGTCACATCGTAGACCTGGGTAGGCTTTTGTGCAGGCAGATGCCAACTGCGCCCATCCTCCAAAATCAGAGTCATGCCATCCTCACCTCTGGTGATGATGACAGCTTGGCAGGCTAAAGCTGCCAATAGCTCCCCTCCCGCACAGATCAGCTCCTCCTCTGTTTTGGGCTCTCTACCCAGGGCACCAGCAACCTCCTCCAAATTAGGAGTGACTACGCTTGCCCCCCGGTAGGAGAGGACGTTATAGCGGGAGTCCACTGCAACTGGGAGCTGATGTTTGTGGGCAAGAGCCATGGCTCCCTCGCGGATCCCCTCTGTGACCACTCCCAGACCATAGTCTGAGATCAAAAGCGCATCTGCATTGGGCAGCAGGAGAGTTAATTTTTCTAAAATCTGCCACTCCAATTCCC
>DIQB01000012.1:0-5655 GCA_002427165.1 Firmicutes bacterium UBA5473 | reverse complement strand
AAGATCCTGGTTTTCGCTGTGGTGGGCCTTGAGGGATCCACTAATACATGCTCCTGGCCGATGCCCGCCTCCAAAAGGGAGCTGCGCAGTTCCTCCCCTAGCGGATCTGCCCCTACAACTCCCACCACTTGTACTTCACCGCCTAGGGCGCAGATATTATGGGCCGTATTTGTGGCACCACCCAATGCCACATACCGATCCTGCCAGCCTAGGATCAAAACAGGGGCTTCTCGGGAAATACGATTAGCATGACCTAAAACATATTCGTCAGCAACTAGATCCCCCAGTACAACCACCCGCTTGTCTCCAAGCCGCCTGAGCAATGAGAGATATCTTTCCATTATGCTCCCTTCCTTTTTGAGCACTGCTTCAAGATCCAATCCACGGCACCCCCAAGATCTGGGGCGATAAAATCGGGCTCCTCTTTCCATTCACTACGCTGGTAGATGTATTCACCCCTGCCATAGCCTGTGAGCACCATAATCCCTTTCGCTCCCACCCTCTGACCTGTGAGGGAATCGGTTATTTTATCGCCGATCATAAAGCACTGGTTCAGATCAAGGTTAAACTTCTTGGCTGCCATGAGCAGCATTCCCGGTTCTGGTTTGCGGCACTGACAGTTTTGCCTATATGGGGGAGGACCTACAGAGGGATGATGGGGGCAGTAATAGATGGCGTCCAGATGGGCACCCTCCGCTGCCAAAAGGTTTTCTAAACGCTTGTGCACCTCCACCACTAGCTCCTCGGGGAAATAGCCCCTAGCAACACCTGCTTGATTTGTGGCCAGAATTGCCAAAATGCCAGCCCGATTTAAATTTGCGATGGCAGCAGCAGCTCCAGGCAAAAGCTTAAGTCGCTCCACATGATTCACATAACCAACTTCCTGGGTCACTGTTCCGTCTCGATCTAAAAAAACCGCCTTTTGCATGGGGGTCATTATTGTTGTTCCTCCTCTGGCTTCCAGGTTGTATTGAAAGATCGTTCTAGCCAGCCTTTGTGCACCGCATACAACAAGGCAAATGCACCAAAAACAAGACTTAGATAATAAGTAATTAGCCTCCAGGCCATCACGTAGATCCCCAGCACCCCTAGTGGCACCACACCACGGAAAAAGTAGGCGAAGCTCAACTCTGCGCCGCCACTGGCACCAGGTGTGGGGAAAAAAGGCTGGATGAAATTCAAAAGCAGCTGGGCGATCATGGTCTGCACCAGATTAAATTCCACATTTAGCCCCAGCAAGAGCACAGGGGCGATTGCAAGATAAAGGCCCCAGTAAACGAAAGTCAGAAGCACAGACCACCACACAGCCGAACGCTGTTGTTGCCCCAAAAGAAGCAGGGCCTTCCTGTAGTGGACAATTTCCAAGGAAACCCTCTTGCCTAACCTGTCCAAACGTCCCTTGCGATCAAACGCCCGAAAGAGTTTGGTGCGTCCTAAGGCCACAGTCCAGGTCCCCACAACCTCAGGCTTGAAGATCAGGTAAAGCAAAACACCGCATACTAAGAGAATGAAGAAGAAGGCGATGGTAAGGGGGGTTCGTCCCACACCGATCTGTTGACGCCAGATTAAAAGCAGAACCGGCGCCACCACTATGTAAAATATAATTGTGAGAAAGGAATCCACGACACTAGCTGCAACTGTATGACCTAGGTTCACGCCCTGCCTGTGGATCATATAGATCTGCAGGGGCAAACCGCCACCAGTTGTGGGGGTAACCTGGGAGACAAAACAGGCAGAGAGATGGATGTTAAACATTCTTTTCAAAGGAATTTGTCCGCCCATGGCTCCCACCAAAAGCTTAAGCCTGCCTGCCTTGGCAAGCCAGGCACCTAGCATAATTATCATCGCTAAGATGAAATATGAAGTACGGATCCTGCTGAGGCTCTCCCACTCTAAATCATTTTTTGTGAAAGCGAGGACTAGGAGAATGGAGACTACACCTATCAGCAGGGACAAGAGAACGCCTCGCTTTAAGGATTTCTCTGTAAGCTTCATTCTGCTCTTCCTTTTCCTGAAATGACCTCTTCATAGAGCGCAGCCAGCTTGAGAGCCATATTCTCTGTAGAGAATGTAGCTGCTTTACTTTTTGCATTTTCAGACAGACGCTGTCTTTGAGTCTCGTCCTCTAGAAGCTGGATAATAGCACCACTAAATTGCTCTAGATCTAAATCCACAAGCAAGCCATCGGAATTGTGATTTACCATGTCCAACACACCATTGGCACCAATTGCCACCGTTGGTAGCCCTGCTGCCATAGCCTCGATCAATACCAAGCCCTGGGTTTCCGAGCAAGAGGGGAAGGTGAACAGATCTGCTCCCCGATAGCAATGGGCCACCTCTTCTTGGGGCAGGGGCCCTGTGAAGAGCACATTCCCTCTGATCCCAAGTTCCACTGCTAACTTTTCTAAATGCTTTCGCTCAGGCCCCCCCGCTACAATCACCAGCCGTAGCTGTTGCGTGTGCAGCTTCCTCTTCACCAGCCGCACTGCATGAAACAGAAAATCCAGGTTCTTCTCATGGCTCAACCTGCCCACAAACAAAAGGATCCGCTCCTGGGGCCCGAGTCCATAGCGCTCCCTGAGCCAGTTAGGATCACCACTGCTGAACAGTTGATAGTCGATACCTGTGGGCAGGGCAGTGATGGGGGTAGATACACCGTAATTGCGGACCATTTTGGCCACCACTGTAGTAGGGGTGATAATTCTATCCGCCCGATTGCAATACTTTGCAGCATAGCGCACAACAGCCCGTCGGGCAAAAGGCTCCATCAGGGGAACATAGTGCACATATTGATCATAGAGTGTGTGGTAGGTGAACACTAGGGGAATGTTATTGCGTTTGGCGCAATGGGCACCTAACTGACCCATGATAAAAGGCGAATGGGTGTGAATCACATCCAGTTTTAATTCGGCCAAAGTGGCTTTTAACTTGCCGGAAATAGGAATGGCAAGGGCAAAATCCTGATTCACAAGGGGCCTCACTGAGGCAAACCTATAGACATGAGGCTCGTCTGGCTCATGGCCGTATTTGGGCGCAAAGATATATACGTTATGCCCCATCTTCCGCAATTCCGTTGTAAAACTATCAATGGAACGTACTACGCCACTGATGTATGGTCTGTAGCTATCTGAAAAAACACCTATATTCATCTTAATGCTCCGGTCCTTCCCGAAATTTCCTCCAATAGATTCTCTAGCTCCCCAATAACTTGTTGTGCAGTGATAGAGCGCATGCACTCCCGCTGGCAGGTGGGATTATCCCAAGTTGGCAAATATTGCAGGGGGCTGCCTAACCAATGAAAACAAGGACTACATCCCAACTCGCAGCGGACGATCCTATGCGGTACTCCCCAGGGATGAAAATTGGCAGGATCCGTAGGTCCAAATAACGAAACCACAGGCACCCCTACGCTAGAGGCTATATGTTGTGGTGCTGAGTCATTGCCCACAAACAGATCCGAGCGGGAGATAATAGCTGCAGTTTCCTTCAGGGATGTCTGGCCTGCAGCAATTAGAGGCTGATGCTCCATCAGCGAGGCAATCTCCTGGGCCAGTGGCTCATCATCCCTTCCACCCACCAGCACCACCTTTGCCTTAAGCCTGCCCATGAGGTAATCTGCAACTTTGGCAAAGCCAGCTGGCTGCCAGCGCTTTACAGGAAAAAATTTCCCTCCTGGGTGGATCGCAACTAGCGGATAGCCGCTGCAACTTTCTAGAAAGCTAGCTGCCACCTGTAGATCATGGGAGCTATAATAAAACTCCAGCAGGCTATGGGCAGGAGGATTGATCCCCAGAGGCGCTAGCACCTCTAGGCAATATTCCACAGCATGGATATTACGCCTGTCCGGCACCTCTCCGTTGTAGATCCAGCCCAAGTTTTGAGCATTGAAGCCAACCTTTTGGGGAGCTTTAATAAATACCAACAGGGCACTGCCGCCGTGGGAGAGCCCCACAGCCAGATCAATCGATTCCTTTTTTTGTAACTGGCGAAGCAAACGCACCGCTTCGATGGTGTTGTTGACGCTATAGAGATGATCCACAGCTGGGTTGCCCACAAGGATTGCGCGATTTGTGTTCCAGGTGATAACTGTCAGCTTGGCCTGAGGATACTGGTCACGCAGCGCCCGCACAGCAGGCGTGCCAAAGAGGGTATCGCCAAGGGGGCAGAGTTGGAGCACAACTATCCTCTGCAGCTGTCTCCCACCTTGTTCCATCTCCCTACCCACCCCTTTTTTTACGGAAAATCGACTATAGTTTCTCTATTTCTGAGCTTTATCATACAGGGGTAATCCTCAAATGCCCCATCTTTATTTTTCGCTACAAGCGGACAAATTCCTCCCCAGAATGGAAAAAGCGCCCATCCGGGCGCTTTAGGAAAAAAATCTCTGATTTAGTTTGCATCTGCCATTTGGTCCTCAAAAGCATCTTGGAGCAGACACTCATGCTGGAGCCTAACTAAAATCTCTCGATCGAAGAGGGCCAGTCGCTTGTTTCCATAGCGGGCCACCAGCTTCAGGTTCGCTAGCATATCAGGGCTAAGATCCGTCCTGGTGACAACCCCAAAAAGCTGGAAGGCATCAGACTCGTGGTCATCTATCATCTCAGAGAGCAACTTAGCTCCTTCTGTGCTTCTAGGGGTGAGAAGGCCAAATTCCTCTCGTCCCCTTCTGCCGTTTCTGCCATAGCAGACCACATTTACATCCTCACGAGCCAGCACTGCCCGCAGGGCAAGATCTCCCAGGCCCAGATCCACATGGTTGTAAACTGCATGTCGCGCTGTATCGATAAGCAGCCGCTGGAGGCAGTTTTGCCTGGTCAAGGCGCGCTGGCAGCCAATGCAATCGTCCACTGTCTCGTAGAAAGGACACTTGCCCCGTGCCACCTTCAAGAAATGTAACGTCTCTTCCAGCTCCCCCGCTTCGATCTCATCGTAGGGGGACAGCTTACGGAAATGGTTCAAGTCAGTGGGATCCACATCAACCTCCTGGGGCACCCTCTTGCGCCACAGTTGGTTTTTATAGACCCAAAAGAGCTCACTGCGATCGTAGGTGAGAGCGTTTTCCAAAGACTGCATATGATCGAACTGCTGCCAAAGATAATTATAGGTGCGAGCATTGGGATAGAGGAACAGGGCCTCACCCACACTCTCCACAAGGGAGGTCTTACCGCAGGTGGGGCACGGATATTCAGCTACAATCTGATCTGCCATAGGCTGGTCACAGTTCAGGCAGTAAATGACGCCGCCTTTAGCCTTATAATCTGTATTCCCGCAGCGAGGACAGGGGATGAAGCCATGCTGACCACAGCTGCAGCTAGCATATAGCCTCGGTGGGAAGAAAAAGCCCTTGCCCTTGCCAATGAGCTCTAGGGAGTTGGTCTCCCGGAGATATTCCTGTTCTTTATCTTGATAAACAAGAGTGAAGGCGTTCTTCACGAACTGATTCATAACCTCCCGCCTGGTCTCCATATGGATGGAGGCGGAAATAGGATTGGTGTCTAGATTTACGATCTCGGCAAAAGCTGCAAAGTTCCGATCGCGAATCTTGTCAATCTCAGAACTCAAGCGCCGCAGAATCCCAACGCCCCAACGCCTGATAAGCTTGTTGGAAAGGTGATTGGGAAACCACAATTTGCCTTTGCGTGCGGACACGCCAAG
>DIQB01000047.1:3457-3703 GCA_002427165.1 Firmicutes bacterium UBA5473 | reverse complement strand
CCCTTGTTTTTTCGCTAGGGAAATTACACTTTCTTGGTACTCTTTCACGCCGCGATAGCGCTGGAAATAGCGGTCTATATACTCCCCAGCCTCACTGCGGCTGATACCTGTATTTTTGGCCAGGCCAAAGCTGCTGATGCCATAGACAATTCCAAAGTTAATTGCTTTGGCAGCGCTGCGGAGCTCCCCTGTAACCTCATCTGCTCTGAGCCCAAAGATCTCAGCTGCTGTGCGGCTGTGGATATC
>DIQB01000047.1:1345-3302 GCA_002427165.1 Firmicutes bacterium UBA5473 | reverse complement strand
GCTGCTGTGCGGCTGTGGATATCTTCTTCGTCCTTGAATGCTGCGATCAGGGCAGGATCCCCCGACAGGTGCGCTAGCACCCGCAGCTCTATTTGGGAGTAGTCTGCCGAAAGGAAGCGCCAGCCCTTCTCCCCGGGAATAAAGGCCTTGCGAATCTTGCCTCCCTCTTCACTGCGAATTGGGATATTCTGTAGGTTCGGATCTGAGCTACTGAGCCTTCCGGTAGCGGTGACTGCCTGGTGGAAGTTGGTATGAATCCTGCCTGTTTTCGGGTCAACTAAGGCAGGCAGAGCATCTACATAGGTGCTCTTCAGCTTACTGAGCTGCCGGTAGCTGAGGATCTGCTCAATTAGGGGGTGCTCCCCTTCCAGCTCTGTTAAGACCTCATTATCTGTGGAGTAGCCGGTTTTTGTTTTTTTAATGGGTTTCAGGCCCAGATCTTCAAACAGAATCTGGCTTAATTGTTTGGGAGAGTTCAGGTTAAACTTCCGCTCCACAAGGCTCGCCGCTGTCTCTTCTATTTTTTTGATCTCAAGGGCCATCTCCCCTGAGAGCTTGCCTAAAAGTTCCGTGTCAAGGGCAATTCCACGAAGCTCCATTCTGGCTAAAGTTCCTGAGAGAGGTAATTCAAGATCTCGATAGAGCTGGCTGAGTTTTTCTGCTTCCAGCTTTTGTGACAACTCCTCGCTTAAGCGGTAGAGAAGGGCGGCTTTTGTTGCTAGCTGGCTTGAGAAAGAGAGGGCCTGGCCAAGACCAAAATCTAGACTCAGTTGCTTCTTCTCTTGTGGCTGCCAACTGTAGAATTTGGCGAGTAGGCGATCTAGGTTTTCGCATTCCTCACCAGGTTCTAGAAGGTAGGCAGCAAGCATGGTATCCAGTGTAATTCCAGCTATGTCCAGCTCCTGCCTTTGGAGTGTAACCTCGAGCCATTTGGCATTATGACAGCGTTTCTCCATGGCAGGGTTCCCAAGCCAGCTCAGGGCGAGGTTCAAAGCTCCGTCGTTCGCACCTTCCAGTTCCTGGGGGATGAAATAGCCCCTCTCGCCTGAGAGGGCCACGGCAAGCCCCATGATCTTGCCTCCCCATTCCCCCGACCCCCGCCTGGATTCGGTGAGAAGTAAAAGGGAGCAATCTTTGGCCTCTTCAAGTTCCGCCAATAGCTTTTGATATTGGATCAGGGTTGTGATGACAATGCCTTCGGGCTGTTCTACCTGAGGCCCTGATTTGGTTATCTCCTCTCCGCTCCAGCGGCTGAGGAGCGTGGTAAATTCCAACTCCTCAAGAAAAGCTGCTACCTTCTCCTTGTGAGGTTCCTCAAAGGAGATCTTCTCAAGGGAGGCAATTGGCACCTGGCAATTGATGGTGGCTAGCTCCTTGGAGAGGAGAGCCAGCTCACTGTGTTGGGTAAGTTGTTCTTTTTGCCTGGGAGTTAAAGATCCTAGATTGGCCATGATCTCCTCGAGACTCCCGAATTCTCCAAGCAGCTTAACTGCAGTTTTAGGGCCAATTCCCCTCACCCCTGGAATATTGTCTGAGGTATCCCCCACAAGTCCCTTGTAGTCGATAATTTGGCTGGGAGCAACGCCCATTTTCTCTTTTACACCAGAGGGCGCCATTTTTTCCAGTTGGCTGATACCCCTCACTGTGAGCAGTACCTGGGTCTTTGCTGTTACTAGCTGCAGCATATCTTTGTCCCCGGTGACGATCACAGTCTCCCAGCCTAGATTCTGGGCATCTCGGGCCAAGGTGCCGATGATATCATCTGCCTCGAAGCCCTCTTTTTCCAAGATGGGCACACTCATAGCATCTAAAAATTCCCGCACTCTTTGAATCTGATGAGGGAAATCTTCAGGCAAAGGGGGTCTGTTTGCCTTATACTCCTCATAGCGTTGGTGGCGAAAAGTAGGCCCTGGCAGATCCATAGCCACAACGATCCTTTGGGGTTTTTCGTCGTCTA
>DIQB01000047.1:0-1202 GCA_002427165.1 Firmicutes bacterium UBA5473 | reverse complement strand
AAAAACATATTCACAAACCCATAAACAGCATTGGTAACTTCGCCTTTTGCTGTTTTCAGGGTATCTGGGAGTGCGTGGTATGCACGATGGATGAGACTGGACCCATCAATAATAAATAATTGAGAAGACAATCTCCTCGCTCCTTTATAGTCTAATACTATATTGTTCCCTATAGATAGAAAGAATCCTTTTCTTCCGGCATTCTTGTTGAAAAAAACCAACTTTGGCAGATTGTGCTCTAGCTGCCCAAACTTACATAGAGGATTGTGGCAAGGTGGGTTGAATATTGCAAGTAGAAATCTTCTATTGGAGGAATGTCCGATGAAAAGTTTTTTGCAGAAAGCCGCATTGATGCTTCTGTTCATCGCTGCAGCGACCAGTTTGGTCCAGGCAGCGAAGCTTCGTGATATTGAGAACTCCTGGGCGAAGGGTGCTATCGAGGAGCTGGTATCAGCCGATGTAATCCAGGGTTATCCAGACGGCACTTTCAAACCTGAAAAACAGGTGAGCCGAGCAGAGTTCGCAAAGATCTTAACAGGCGCCATGGACTGGAAGCAGGAGGGAGAGGCTGATTACACAGATCTAGCCTCCCACTGGGCAGAGGAGTATATTGCAACTGTAGGCGCCCACAAAGTGATCACAGGCTATCCTGACGGCACTTTTCAGCCTAACCGTTCTATTAGTCGTGCTGAGATCTTAACTATGATCACCCGGGCTATTAAGCTCGGTGAGAAGGCAGAGACAGCGGACACGTGGCTACCTAGCTTTATTGATCTAAACACGCAGCACTGGGCCTTCAAAAACGTGGAGGCTGCAAACCATCTTGGCATCTTACCTTCCTATATTGGCACGGAGCTGAAGCCAGATGAGTTTGTAACCCGGGCTGAGACTGCATATCTGGTAAACAGTCTCAGAAAGCTTCAGATCATGGAGGGCGTAGTTGCAGCAGTTGATAAGAAAGACAGCACTATTAACTTCAGCCCCAACCTTGGTGAGACAAGGCTCCTGTATGCTGGCACTCAGACTGTGATCATGCGTAACCAAGTGTCATCATCTGTGGACAAGCTCCTAGAAGGAGACAAGCTCTATGTGGTTGCCAACAGCATCGGCGATCCCCTTATCATCAAGGCTTTTGGCATTGTGACCCGTTCAGATGTGGCCTCCAGGATTAGCGCCACCACAGGTGGTCTCTTAACAGATAA
>DIQB01000131.1:19343-20535 GCA_002427165.1 Firmicutes bacterium UBA5473 | reverse complement strand
GCGCTATTGCCTCATCACCCTCCGGGATAATAAGCTCAAAGTAGAGGGGGTAGAGAACCTCTTTTGCTGTGGCGAGAAGGGGGGCCTGATGGTGGGCCATACCGAGGCCATAATCACAGGCAGCCTCGCTGGCCACAATGCAGTCAGAGAAGCCCTGGCGCTGGAGCTTTTAGAGCTCCCCACGGAACTTGCCTGTGGCGATTTTATTGCTTTTGTCCGGGAAGAGCTAGCTGCGAAAGATCACGAGATCGGAAAGTATACCTTTGCCGGTTCAATTTATTTCCAAAGAATGCGAGAACTGGGCCTCTATACCACAGATCTGGGGAAAATTGAACGCAGAGTTAAGCAGGCGGGGCTATGGGGCATTTTCTCCCGGCCCCTGACCAAACAACAAAAAAAGCGCAGTTGACAGGGGAGGGGGCTGGTGCTATTATCCAGATGAGAGTACATAAGAGAGGGAGATGGATTTAACTTTGAAGCAAGTTATCGTGGTGGGGCTGGGGCGCTTCGGCTCCAGTGTGGCCCTGACACTTTATAAGATGGGCCATGATGTACTTGTGTTGGACAAGAATGAGGAGCTAGTGCAGGAGCTCGCCAATCTTGTCACCCATGCAGTGCAGGCAGATGCAACAGACGAGACAGCTTTGCGCTCCCTTGGGATCCGCAATTTCGATGTGGCGATTGTGGCCGTAGGCAACGATCTTGAGGCTAGCATTCTGGCCACATCTTTGATTAAAGAGCTAGGCGTGAAGACAGTTGTGGCCAAAGCTCAAAATGACCTTCACGGCAAGATTTTGGAGAAAGTGGGGGCAGACCGGATTATCTACCCAGAGCGTGAGATGGGGGTCCGCCTGGCCAAATACCTCTCTGGCACCAATATCCTCGATTACATCGAGCTTTCCCCAGACTTTAGTATCCTGGAGGTGCAGGCCTCAGAGAAGCTCTCTGGCAAGAGCCTGCGGGAGCTGAATCTCAGAGCCCGCCATGGTATTACTGTAGTGGCAATCCGCCACGGCGATGAGATCAAAGTCTCCCCAGGAGCTGAGGATTCCATCAGTCAAGGGGATATTTTGGTGGTAGTAGGGGCCACAGTCGCCCTGGAGCGCTGGGAGGAGGGGCTCCGCTAGTGGAGCGTTTGCAAAAAGTCCTAGCAAACCGAGGCGTGGCCTCCAGACGAAGAGCAGAGGAGCTA
>DIQB01000131.1:17758-19159 GCA_002427165.1 Firmicutes bacterium UBA5473 | reverse complement strand
AGGCAGGGTCCAAGTAGAGGGGGAGGTTGTCCTCCAGCTGGGCACCAAGGTAGATCCTGCATCTGAAATTCGGGTAGACGGAGTACTTGTGAAATCCGATCCCCTTGCCTACGTAATTTTGAATAAGCCCCCAGGCTATGTTACCACTGCCCACGATCCTGAAGGAAGGCCCACGGTTTTAGAGCTTGTGGACACTCCCCTGCGTCTTTTTCCCGTGGGAAGGCTGGACTATGATACAGCAGGACTTCTACTTTTGACAAACGACGGAGAGCTGACCAATATCCTCACCCACCCCCGCTATGGTGTGGAGAAGACATATCAGGCTAAAGTTCGGGGCGTACCTACATCTGAGGAACTGGCAAGGCTACAGCGGGGGATCATCCTCGCAGACGGTCCCACACAACCTGCCAAAGTAAAACTTATCAGCACAGATGGGGAGCAGGCAACTTTAGAGCTTACAATCGCAGAGGGACGGAAGCGACAGGTGAGGCGGATGTGCGAGCAAATCGGCCACACCGTCGTGGAGCTGGTGCGGACAAGCTTCGGTCCCCTCTCTTTGGGATCTCTCCCTCTGGGCAGTGTCCGCCAGCTAAATTCTCGAGAAAAAAGGGCATTGGAACAATTACGCTCTAGCAAACGCAAGAAGGAGGACTTGGGGGGACATACTAAAGGCGGGGGTGGTGGAAAAAATGATCATGATCAAAAACGGAGATAAAATGGAGCGGGGCACAGTTCGGGCTAGGCTTCGCTTCGATTTCAAAGGTTTGAGTAGACCTGCACGGATTTTCTTCGGTTTTAGGAAACCCCAAGAGGTGGCAGCAGAGAACAGAGAGAAGCAGATCGTGGCTCTACGCAATGTTCCTATCCAGGGGATTGCCATCGAAAAGTTGGATGGGGAGGGTGAGATCTACACCATCACAGATCCCACCACAGGTGAGGATGTAGCATTTGCCCCAGTGGAACTTTTAGTGCAGGCAGACTCCATCGAGGATCTAATTCGCTTTGCACTGCGGGAAGAATTTCGCAAAATTGATATTCTCGAGCCCAAAGAGATGTTTCTCAGCCACTACGATGCCGAAAAAATGCTCTATCAGGTGGGGGAAGAAATGCGCCATTCTCGCCTCCTCAACTACCGCTGGGAAGGGAAGAGCAAATGGGAAGGGTGAATGTGGTCGGTGCCGGGCCAGCAGGAATGATGGCAGCCATTTTTGCAGCCCGCGCAGGTGCGCGGGTTTTGCTTTTGGAAAAAAACTCTCAGCCAGGCAAAAAGCTGCTCCTCACAGGCAGCGGCAGGTGCAACCTCACAAACATCTTTGCCGGGGAGGATCTTTTGGGCCACTACCCAGGAGGAGGTCGTTTTTTGCACTCGTGCCTCGCCAATTTCCCGCCCCAGGCCATCTG
>DIQB01000131.1:16250-17658 GCA_002427165.1 Firmicutes bacterium UBA5473 | reverse complement strand
TGCCTCGCCAATTTCCCACCCCAGGCCATCTGCGCCTTTTTCCAGGAGCTAGGTGTGGAACTGGTCCGGGAGGATGAGGGGAAAATTTTTCCTAGAACTGGCGAAGCAGGGGACGTGCTAGCGGCACTTTTGGGGGAGCTGGAGAGGCTGGGGGTCGAGATTCATTATAACTATCCCCTAGCTGAACTTTTAATCGAAGAGGGAGCTATCTGTGGCCTCACCACAGGGGATGGGAAGAAGTTTTCAGGACAAAAAGTGATCTTAGCTACAGGTGGCGCCTCCTACCCTGCCACAGGCTCCACAGGCGATGGCTACAGAATTGCCAAAAAGACAGGCCACAGAATTATAGACCCTGGCCCCGCTTTGGTGCCCTTGCTCCTCGCCGAGAGGTGGCCCCGCTCTCTTAGTGGTCTCGCTTTCCCAGCTGAGGCCCAGCTGCAGGTAGGGAAGCGGACCATCGTAGAGCAGGGCCAGCTACTGTGCACCCACTTCGGCCTCTCAGGCCCCCTGGCCCTTAATTTGAGCCGCCACGTAACTGGGAAGACTGCACTTAGGCTCAACCTCCTGCCGCAGCTTGGGGCAGAGGAAATATTTCGTGATTCCGCCTCCACAATCGGGCAAAGGCTAGATCGGCTGCTGCCCCACAGGCTCAATCGGAAGCTCCTGGAATTTGGGCAAATCGAGCCTAGTACCAAGAACTTAGCCCCAGGCCCCAGGGAGCAACTATCTAAGCTCATCTTCAGCCTTCCGTTGACTGTGACTGGCACCCGGCCCCAGGCTCAGGCCATGGTTACTCGGGGCGGTGTGGCTCTGAACCAGGTGAATCCCAAAACTATGGCCTCGAAGGACGTGGGTGGACTTTATTTTGCCGGAGAGGTTTTAGACCTAGATGGAATCTGTGGTGGTTATAATTTAACTGCTGCCTTTGCCACAGGCGCTGCCGCTGGCAGGGCAGCTGGGGGTGCGTAATCGGTGGAGAATTTTCAAAATCTCCTCTTAAAACTGGCCCTGCTCCTGCTGCTGCTACTTGTCTTAGCCCAGGGCCTTCTTTTAGTCCCTGCAGGGCGGAAATTCCTCTCCCGCACAGACCGCTTAGAGGGAAGACCCTGGGAAGGTCTTGCGCCAGTCTCGCAACATGTGATAAACTAGAGGAAATAATTGGCTGGGGGGAGAAAGATGCCCGATAAAGAAAGCCGGCTCGTTGCTAAAGGCGCGATGAGCATTGCCCAAACCTCAACTCGCGAGGAGGAGGACCGCCTGAAAGCCCAGTTGGCAAAGGTGGGAATTCAGGCTGTGGGCGTAGATTGGGGTGGAGAGTTCGCAAGCTCCATCGCCAAGATTGTAGAGCGGGCTGTGGTGGCAGCTAAGCGCGAGGGCGTGATCAGCCCCACCCACGCAGAGGAGGGAG
>DIQB01000131.1:13221-16119 GCA_002427165.1 Firmicutes bacterium UBA5473 | reverse complement strand
CCACCCACGCAGAGGAGGGAGCAGTGGCTGGAGCAACCCACGAGGCACTAATGCAGATCATGCCTCGGGCTATGGGCCTAAATGTGGGTGGCAAGATCGCTGTGGCGCGATTTGGGGAGCACATTAGCGCTGCTATTTTTGTGAGCATTGGCCTGTTGCACCTAGATGATGTGGCAATTGGCCTCAGTCACAGGGCCCTGAACATATGAGACTGTGGGGAATCAGGGGAGCCACCACCCTGGATAGTGACACTCGTGAGGAACTGAAAGCTAGAGTGGCAGAGCTTGCGGGCCAGATCCAAAGGCGCAATCAGCTTGAGGTGGAGGATATTGTCAGCGCCATCTTCACAACAACGCCAGATCTGGTGAGCTCTTTTCCAGCTGCCTGGGCTCGAAGTGTAGGCTGGAGTAAGGTGCCCATGCTCTGCACCCATGAGCTGGCGCCCCATGGCAGCCTGCCGCGTTGTTTGCGAGTGCTGGTCCATGCTTATCTGCCAGGGCCACCTCGGCATGTATATCTTAGGGGTGCGAAAGTACTGCGCCCTGATCTTGTGGAGGGAGAGGATAATGATGAAAGTTAGGGAAGCGATCCTGGGGATCAAACCCTATGTGCCAGGAAAACCCATCGAGGAGGTTAAGCGGGAGCTGGGCCTCTCTGATGTGATTAAATTGGCCTCAAATGAAAACCCACTAGGCCCCTCGCCTCGGGGTGTGGAGGCAGCAGGCAAGGCTCTAGAAAGCCTGAACCTCTATCCCGATGGTGCCTGCTTCGAGCTGAAGGAGGCACTTAGTGCACATTTGGGGGTATCAAGCGACGAGTTGATTGTGGGCAATGGCTCCGATGAGGTGATTAAGCTTTTGGCCGAAACCTTCCTGCATCCGGAAGATGAAGTGATCATCGGCCAGTATACCTTCAGTGAGTATGAGTTTGCAACCCGACTCATGGGCGGTAAACTTGTGGTCATAGATGCACTGGATTGGCATGAGAATCTAGCTGCCATGGCAGAGGCGATCACAGACAAAACCCGCCTCATCTTTGTGGGCAATCCCAACAATCCCCTAGGCACCATCGCGAAAAAAGAGGCTGTGGATTCCCTGCTTGCAAAACTGCCTCAAGATGCGATCTTAGTTTTAGATGAGGCCTATTATGAATATGCAACTGACCCAGATTATCCTCAAAGTGTGGATTATGTAAAGGCGGGCAAAAATGTAGTTGTGCTCCGCACCTTCTCTAAAGCCTATGGCCTTGCGGGCCTGAGGGTAGGCTATGGCATCGCTAAAAAAGAAATCATCGATCTGATAAGCCGGGCCAGAGAACCCTTCAATGTGAACTCTCTGGCACAAACAGCAGCTGTGGCAGCTCTAGGAGACGAGGAGCATCTTGGAGCCAGCCAAAGGGTGAATGAGGAAGGCAAATCCTACCTCTATGCCCAGTTCGACCGGTTAGGGCTTTCCTATATCCCCACTGAAGCCAATTTTATCATGGTGCAGGTGGGCAGATCTAGCCGTGAGGTTTTCCAGGCGCTTTTGCAAAAGGGCGTTATTATCCGCACCGGGAACATCTTCGGCCTTGATAATTTTATTCGCGTCAGTATTGGTCTTCCCGAAGAGAACCAGCGATTTATCGCTGCCTTGGAGGAAGTGTTAGCATAGCAAAGAACTGTAGTACGGTAGGATGGAGGAATTGATATGATCGTTGTGATGAGAGAGGGAGCTACAAAGGGAGAAATTGACAATGTGGTGGGGAGGCTTGAGGAATTCGGCTTTGCCATCCACAAATCAAAGGGTGTGGAGCGTACCATTATTGGCGCTATTGGTGAGAAAAAGCCAATTTATTTGCAATCTATCGAGGCCATGGATGGGGTAGAGAGGCTCGTGCCAATTCTCGAGCCCTACAAGCTTGTGAGCCATAGCTTTCAAAAAGAGACTACAAAGGTCCCAGTGGGGGATGTAGTTATCGGCGGTGATGAGGTGGTTGTCATCGCAGGGCCCTGTGCTGTGGAAAGCCGAGATCAGCTTTTTGCAGCTGCTCGCGGAGTGAAGGCAGCTGGGGCGCAGATCCTCCGCGGTGGCGCTTTCAAGCCCAGAACCTCACCCTACTCTTTCCAGGGGCTGGAGGAGGAGGGCTTGAAGATTCTCGCGGCTGCCCGAGACCAGTTCGGCCTGCCCACAGTGACTGAGGTTGTGAATCCCCGGGATGTGGAGCTGGTGGAGGAGTATGCAGACATGCTCCAGGTTGGGGCGCGGAACATGCAGAACTTCACGTTGCTCCGGGAGGTGGGAAAGAGCAAGCTGCCTGTGCTCCTCAAGCGAGGCCTTGCCGCCACAATTGAGGAATGGCTCATGGCAGCAGAATATATCCTCTCTGAGGGTAACAGACAAGTTGTCCTCTGCGAGCGGGGGATTCGCACCTATGAGACTGCCACTCGCAATACTTTAGATCTCAGTGCAGTACCCTTGGTCAAAGAGCTGGGGCACTTGCCCATAATTGTGGATCCCAGCCACGCTACAGGCCAAAGGCGCCTGGTGGCACCTATGAGCCGGGCTGCGATTGCAGCTGGCGCAGATGGAATCGCAGTTGAGGTGCATCCAGATCCAGGCCGGGCCTTATCCGACGGACCACAGTCTCTGAATCCCCAGCAGTTCCAGGAGCTGATGGAGGAGCTGGGGCCCCTGTGCCAAGTTTTAGGCAGAAAGCTAGGTGGCCAGGATGCCTAGGACCTGTCTCGTCGTGGGTGTAGGCCTCATCGGGGGTTCTTTGGGTTTGGCCCTGGGGCAAAACCCCAACTTTCGGGTGCTGGGTGCAGACCCAGATGAAAAAGCCTTGGCTCAAGCACTACAGCTAGGTGCCATCGCGGAGAGGGTGGAGCTAGCTCGAGGTGTAGCTCGCGCCGAGGCT
>DIQB01000131.1:0-13038 GCA_002427165.1 Firmicutes bacterium UBA5473 | reverse complement strand
GCGCCGAGGCTGTGATCATTGCTACGCCAGTGGAGGAGGTGATCCCCACCTTGCGTGCCATCTTGCCGTATTTGAGCCAGGAGGCACTGGTGCTGGATACAGCCAGCACTAAGGGGGCAATCACTCAAAGGGCCGGGGAGCTCCTTCCAAGGCGCTTCATCGGGGGCCACCCCATGGCAGGATCAGAGAGGGCAGGGATTGAGGCGGCAGATCCATACCTTTTTGAGAACGCACCCTTTATCCTCTGCCCGCCAGAGGGCGCAGTGGAGGAGACACTGGAGCTAGCCGAAAAAATAGTCCAGGCAGCAGGCAGCCTCCCTATCTATATGTCCGCCCAGCAACACGACGAAATTGTGGGGATGGTAAGTCACCTGCCTCACCTCTGTGCTGTGGCTCTCCTAAATACTCTTGCCACTGTAGAGGAGAGGGAGCGTGCTATGGAGCTGGCTGCAGGTGGGTTTCGTGATCTCACCCGGGTTGCCAGCGGCAATCCTGGGCTGTGGCGGGGGATCCTCGCTAGCAATCGCTGGGTTGTGGCCTCACTCCTACGCAAACTGCAAAAGTCCCTTGGGGAGCAGATTGCGCTACTAGAAAACGGAGATCTAGATGGACTTGAGGCGCTTTTGTCTGGAGCTCAAAAAATTCGCACAGAGCTTCCCCAGCGGCGCAAGGGGCTCCTGGGTACAAGTTTTGAGCTTGTGCTCTCGCTGCCAGACAGACCTGGGTCTTTAGCTGAGGTGACAGCTATTTTAGCCCAGGCACAGCTGAATATCCAGGATCTAGAGATCCTGCGGGTGCGAGAGGGGGAAGGGGGAACTGTGAAGCTGAGTTTCGCCGAAGACGCTGTGCGAGCCCAGGCCCAAGCGCAGCTTAAGGCAGCAGGCTACAGTGCAGTTCTCCAGAGCAGTTGAGGGTGCAGCTGGAACAGAGAGGGCCTCTGCGTTTTGAGACCCGAGTGCCCTCAGATAAGTCCATTACTCACAGGGCCCTGATTTTAGGTGCTATTAGCCGTGGGGAGACAATTGTGCGCCACGGGTTGTCAAGTCGTGATTGCCTTGCTACCTACCAGATCCTAGGGCAGCTAGGAGTAGAACTCAACTGGCAGCCTGACCATACCATCCGGATCATGGGAGGCCGGCTCCAGGAGAGCGCCACTGTTTTGGATTGTCAAAACAGTGGCACCACCATGCGGCTTTTAGCAGGGCTTTTGGCAGGGCAGAATTTCTATAGCGTGCTCACAGGTGACGCCTCACTAAACAGCAGGCCTATGGCGCGGATCATGGAGCCCCTGGGGGCTATGGGTGGGCAGCTTTATGGCCGGGGAGGGAACAAATACCCGCCCCTGACGATTGTAGGGAGCTCGCTTTGGGCCCTTGACTCTTATCTTCTGCCTGTGGCCAGCGCCCAGCTGAAAAGTGCGCTGCTTTTGGCAGGGCTCTTTGCGCGCGGGACAACTACCATCATCGAGCCTGCACAATCCCGCGATCACACAGAGCGGATGCTTTTGGATTTCGGCGCTCCCCTCTCAAAGGAAGGGGACACTCTTCAGATCCACTCCGGAGAGCTTGTGGGCCGAGAAGTGAAGGTGCCAGGAGACTTCTCCTCAGCCGCGTTTTTAATCGCCAGCGCCCTGATTGTGCCTGGATCCCAGGTTTTATTGCGGGATGTGGGCTTGAACCCCACAAGAATTGGTCTGCTTACAGTGCTGAAAAAAATGGGTGCAAAAATCCAGATTCAAAACAGGCGCAACTGGGGATCGGAACCTGTAGGAGATATTTTTGTCCAGGCAAGCCAGCTTTCTGGCACAGAGGTTTGTGGCAAGATCGTGCCGCTCCTCATCGATGAGCTGCCGGCACTGGCTGCTGTGGCAACGCAAGCCCAGGGCACCACTATCATTCGGGATGCCGGGGAGCTGCGGGTGAAGGAGTCAGATCGGATCGGTGCCTTGTGCAGAGAACTTGGTCGGCTAGGTGCTCAGGTAGAGGAGTTTCCAGATGGCCTTGTGATCCACGGGGGCAGGCCCCTGGTAGGTGCCCAGGTGGAAAGCTATGGCGATCACAGAATTGCCATGGCTATGGCAGTTGCAGGGTTAGCTGCCCAGGGAACAACAGAGATTTTAGATCCGCTTTGTGTTGAGATCTCTTTTCCAAACTTTTGGCAGTTCTTTGGAAAAAACCGGAAATAAAGCAGGAAAACGAAAAAAGATGACGAAGTATTGAAAGCGTGAGGGTAAATAGATGACAATGCAAATAGCAATTGATGGGCCTGCAGGTTCCGGTAAAAGTACAGTGGCGCGGCTCGTGGCCGAAAGACTCGGCTATTTATATCTTGATACAGGCGCCATGTATCGGGCGTTGACCCTGAAGGCCATGCGAAAAAGCATTCCTCTAGACGATGAGGAGGCCATAGGCGAGCTTCTAGCCAGCACCCAAATCCAGCTTCTTCCCGGCAAGACCACAAGGGTTCTTTTAGATGGGGAGGATGTGAGCGAGGAGATTCGCCTCCCTGAGGTGAATCGGGGTGTCTCGGCTGTGGCAGCATTAGGGAAGGTTCGCCATGGCTTGGTAGCGCTGCAGCGGCAGCTAGCCTCAACTGATGTGGTGATGGATGGCAGGGATATTGGCACTGTGGTGCTGCCCCGGGCTCAGGTGAAGGTCTTTTTAGTCGCTAGCATCGGGGAGCGAGCGAGAAGGCGGGCTTTGGAACTGGGGGAGCGGGGGATTGAGGTTTCTCAAAAGCAAGCAGAACAGGAGCTTGCCCTGCGGGATCAGCTAGATGAGGGTAGAGAGGTGGGGCCGCTGGTAAAGGCCCCTGATGCATATATACTAGATACCACAGAGCTTTCAATAGAGCAGGTAGTAGAGCGGATCCTCTCTTTATGCGAGGAAAAGCTAGCCTGAGGTGGGGGATAGATGTTTTATCGGTTCATACTTTGGTTGATGAGAATCTTTTTTTTGCTTTACTTTCGGTTTTGGGTCGAGGGCAGGGAAAATATCCCGCGCACCGGTGGTGCTGTGATCGCAGCAAATCATGCCAGCTACTTAGATCCGCCGGCTGTGGGGATTGCTATGCCTCGGAAACTAAATTTTATGGCCAAAGAGGAGTTGTTTCGGATCCCTTTTTTGGGGTATATGATCAAGGGCTTAGGTGCCTTTCCTGTGCGTCGTGCCACAGGGGATAGGGCAGCCTTGAATCGTGCACTCCAGCTCCTCGCTGACGGCCAGTTGATGGGAATTTTCCCCCAGGGACGGCGAGCTAGCAACAGGGAGCTTGCCCTCCGTGGGGGTGCAGTTTTTTTAGCCTCAAAAGCCCAGGTGCCACTGATTCCAGTGGCAGTGCTAGGAAGCGACAGAGCCTGGGGTATGGGGAGAAAGTTTCCCCTTCCAAAGAGAGTAAGAGTTGTGATTGGTAAACCAATTCGCGTCCCTCCCTTTGAAGCCAACAGAAGGCAGGAGCAGATGGCCCAGGCAAACGCTCTTCTGAGCGATGCCCTCAGGGAGCTCTTGCAGCAAGACAAGGGTTAGACGCTAAAAAATAGTGTGCCACCCTCATATTTCGGACAAGTTAGTTAAAACTAGCAGAGGAGGTGATAATTTGCAAGTCACAGTTGCCCAGCATGCAGGCTTCTGTTTTGGGGTGGAGCGGGCAGTGGCGATGGCCTTGGCGGAAACAAAAAAGGATGCTCCCCTATACTGCCTAGGACAGCTGATCCATAACCCGCAGGTTGTAGGTGAGCTTGCAAAGCAAGGCTTACAGGTGGTTGACAGTCCCCAGGAAGCTAGCTGTGGCACCATGATCGTGCGTTCCCATGGCCTTTCCCAAGAGATAGTGGACCAGATCGAGGCTTGTGGCTTGCAGGTGGTGGATGCAACTTGTCCGTTTGTGAAAAGAGCGCAGAAGCTAGCTAAAAAGCTAGTTTCAGAAGGATATCAGGTGATCCTAGTGGGAGATCCTGGCCATCCTGAGGTTTGCGCAATAGTTGGTTCAGCAGCCGGTGAGGTAACAGTAGCAGACTCGCCAGCTAGCTTAACGCAACTCGCGGTAGGTTCTAAGGTTGGGCTCCTAGCCCAGACAACCCAGGACTTTGCCAATTTCAGAGCTTGTGTTGGGGAGCTTTTAGGCAGGACACAGGAGCTGAGAGCCTATAACACAATCTGTACAGCCACAGAAAAACGCATGGCAGCCGCCATGGAGTTGGCCCGAGAGGTTCAACTAATGTTGGTCATTGGGGGAAAGAACAGTGCCAATACCAAGCGGCTAGCCCAGGTCTGTCGAGCTACTGGTGTGCCCACGCATCACATTGAAACTGAGGCCGAATTGGATCCAAACTGGTTTTCTGGCCTTGAGCATGTTGGGGTTACAGCCGGAGCATCGACGCCCAAATGGATGATCGAGGGGGTAGTTAGTAAGATGATGGAGTTAGACAAAGAAAAAGTTCAGCAGGACAGTGAGGTTGAGGTTCAGCCTCAAAAGGAGGAAGCCACCGCTACAGAGGAAGCTACTGAGGTGGAGGAAGCTACCGATAAGCAGGTGGCAACCGAAAGTGAGGAAGCTACAGTAGAGGATGTGGCTACAGCCGGGGAGGCCCCTGCTGAAACAACCCAAGCCCAGCCGGCAGAACCCGAGCAGACGGATATGGAGTCCCAGGCCTTCCCTACAATTAATCAGGGTGACATCATCAAAGGAAAGGTGATCCAGGTCGCCGACGATGAGGCCATGGTGGACATTGGGTACAAGTCGGAGGGGGTAATCCATAAGGGCGAGCTGGCATACCGGCCTGTGGCCTCAGCAAAGGATATCCTCAATGTTGGTGATGAGATTGATGTGTACGTGGAACGGGTAGAGGACGGGGAAGGTAATCCAGTTCTGTCCAAGCGCAAAGCAGATGCAGCCCATGCCTGGGTAGTGCTGGAAGAGGCTCAGCAAAAAGGCGAAGCCATTGAGGCTCCAGTTTTAGAGCGGGTTAAAGGTGGCCTGCTTGTAGATGTTGGCGTCCGTGGTTTTGTGCCAGCATCGCAAGTTGATCGTCGCTTTGTGGATAACCTAGAGCAATTTATCGGTCAGGTATGGCAGCTGAAGGTTCTGGAGATGGACAGGGAGCGCAACAACGTGGTTCTCTCCCGCAGAGCAGTGCTGGAGGAGGAATTCCAGGCCCAGAAACAGGAGATCTACGATAGCCTCACACCAGGTGAGATCGTAGATGGTGAGGTAAAAAGGCTCACAGACTTCGGCGCTTTCGTTGATATCGGCAGAGGGGTTGAGGGACTGCTCCATGTATCAGAGATGGCCTTCAGCCGGGTGAAGCATCCTTCAGATGTAGTGTCAGAAGGCGATAAGATTAAGGTAATGATCTTAGGCGTAGACAAAGAACGCGAGCGCCTCTCCTTAGGCCTCAAGCAGACCCTGCCAGATCCATGGGAGAACATAGACCAGAAGTATCCTGAAGGGTCCATAGTTGAAGGAGTAGTTACTAGACTAGTGGACTTCGGTGCTTTTGTGAAGCTAGAGGACGGCATCGAGGGCCTCGTGCATATCTCCCAACTTGCCAACCGCCATGTGGCAAAGGCAGAAGAGGTTGTGCAATCAGGCGAGAAGGTAAAGGTGAAGGTGATCTCTGTAGATACCCAGCGGCACAGGATTGGCCTTAGCATCCGCGAAGCTGAGCAGCCAGCAAAAGGGCAGAGCCGCAATAACCAGGCAGCTGAGTATCAAGAGTCCGCACCTGAAGTAACCTTAGGAGATTTGTTCGGAGATCTCTTCAAGGGTCAGGATGCTTCCAAAGACGAATAATTAAATAGAGGCCAGGCAATTTGCCTGGCCTCTATTTTGCCCATTTTTGGGCGATAGTCCATTCGTCCTCCAAACGATAGGTTTTGATTTGCCTCTCTAGATAGTCCCAATCGAGTTTGGTTTCGCATACCTCAAGGATTCCACCTATATCCAGTAGATCTCGTGGCCCTCCTGCTGAAAGCTTCAAGAGGATTAAATCCTCTGGCGTGACAATCTTAACGAGCTTTCCCATTACTTCGATCCGGCAAGTATTTTTTAGCGCTGCAAAATGTAAGTTTGTTTTTGCAACAATCAGATCGATCTGAACCATATTTAGTCTTAATTTTATAATTTCGCCTAATGGGTCGCTGAGGTCTGGTTTTTCTATTTGAATAATAAGGTCCGGGCTGAAATAATCATAAAATATTTTCTCTGTCTTTAGAATGGTGGGTTCAACGAGCAGATCAATATCAGCAGTAAAGCGGGGAATTCCGTGTATTGATATAGCGAGCCCACCTATGAGGCCATAATTGAACCCATAGCTGTCTAAAAAACTGCAGATTTCAGTTAGAGCTGTTTTCATCTATTTTCGTTCCTTTTAATTTCATGCCAAATTCATGCAGCCGAAATGCACACATGAGCTTTTCTTCAGGAGTTGCATTTTTCCACTGCTCAATCTGCATTCTCCGTTTGGTAGCCATTACTTTTGAAGGCTTCCGCTTCGCCGTCCAGATGTCTTTCATTTTGATGCCACCTCTAAGAACTCTTTGGTTCTTATCTTACCATATCCAGAAAAACTTGTCATCTATAAAAAGAGGCTGCCCGGAGGCAGCCCCTTTGTGTTAGGCTTTGTTCTTTGTGTAGTTCAAAAGGCCACCTGCCAAGATAATGGCCACTTGTCGCTCTGAGAGCTCATAGCGGAAAGTGATCTGGGTTCCATCTTGCAGGTTCTTGGCTACAACCACGCCTTTATTATCCTCTAATACCTCCCGGAGATTGGGAAATTCCAGTTCATCTCCCTGTGCGATTTGCTCATAATCCTCAGCTGAAATCTCAAGGGGGAGAATCCCGAAGTTCACAAGATTAGCTTTGTGGATCCTGGCAAAACTTTGGGCCAGTACTGCTTTAATTCCTAAATACATAGGACACAGAGCAGCGTGCTCGCGACTGGACCCCTGGCCATAGTTTTGGCCGCCTACAATCAAACCGCCTCCTGCCTCCTGGGCCCTTTGGGCAAAGGATGCGTCCACCTGCTGGAATACATGTTGGCTTAAAGCTGGCACATTAGAGCGCAAAGGTAAGATCTTAGCCCCAGCTGGCATAATGTGATCTGTGGTGATATTATCCCCAACTTTCAGCAACACTTTTCCCCGATAGGTTTCGGGAAGAGCTTCTTGAAGGGGCAGAGCCTTGATATTGGGTCCCCGGCGAACTTCAGCATCACTGTGGCCAGGCTCCAGGATCATCCGATCATCGATGAGAAAGCTTTCTGGCTCCTCAACGAGGGGGTATTCTCCAAGCTCCCTAGGATCGGCAAATGTGCCGGCAATAGCGCTTGCCACAGCCACCTCAGGGCTTACCAGATACACTTGACCAGACTTGGTACCGCTTCTGCCCTCGAAATTGCGGTTGAAGGTACGCAAGGAGATACCAGCTGAGGGTGGTGCCTGGCCCATACCAATGCAGGGGCCGCAGGTGCATTCTAGGATTCTCGCTCCAGCTTGCACCAGGTCCGCTAAAGCTCCGTTTTGCGCTAGCATCGTGAGCACCTGCTTGGAGCCAGGGCTAATCACGAGGGAAACATTGGGATGGACTTGCTTGCCGCGGAGGGCCTTTGCCACCCGCATTAGATCCACATAAGAGGAGTTGGTGCAGCTGCCGATGGCAACCTGATCCACAGGCTTGTTTGCCAGCTCCCGAACTGGAACTACATGATCTGGGCTGTGAGGCTGAGCAACTAGGGGCTCAAGTTCTGAAAGGTTGATCTCGATCTCCTCATCGTAGGTGGCATCTTGATCTGCTACAAGCTCTTCCCAATCAGCTTCTCTGCCTTGGGCAGCTAAAAATTCTCGTGTCACCTGATCGCTAGGGAAGAGAGAGGTGGTGGCACCAAGCTCTGCTCCCATGTTGGTGATGGTAGCACGCTGGGGCACCCGAAGTGTGGCCACACCCGGTCCTGTATATTCGAAGATCTTGCCTACGCCACCTTTAACAGTGAGCCTTCGGAGTAACTCCAAGATGATGTCTTTGGCAGTAACATAGGGATTCAGCTCGCCTGTAAGGTTAACTTTAACA
Organism: Firmicutes bacterium UBA5473; assembly: GCA_002427165.1. Lineage (GTDB taxonomy): Bacteria > Bacillota > DTU084 > DTU084 > DTU084 > UBA5278. Next base: position 4,974 of record DIQB01000131.1, on the reverse strand, counting down.
ATCTTTGGCATAGGTAGGTAGAAGGGACCACCACCCATGGCCACAGCTACATCCAGGCCACCTGCGCCGATGGCCAGCATGCCAATACCACCGCCTGTGGGGGTATGGCTGTCAGAGCCCAAAAGGGTTTTGCCAGGCTTACCAAAGCGCTCCAGATGCACCTGGTGGCAGATGCCATTGCCGGGACGTGAGAAGTAGATGCCATATTTATTGGCGATTGTTTGGAGAAAGAGATGATCGTCGGCATTTTCAAAGCCGGTCTGCAGCGTGTTGTGATCAACGTAGCTCACTGAAAGTTCAGTGCGCACTTGAGGCAAATCCATGGCTTCAAACTGTAAGTAGGCCATGGTGCCAGTTGCGTCCTGGGTGAGGGTTTGATCGATTTTGATGGCGATTTCGGAACCAGCTTCCATCGATCCCTCCACTAGGTGCGCCTTAATAATCTTTTGTGCTAAATTTAGGCCCAAGATATACCCTCCCTGTTCTTGAAAATATTATAGATATTCACTATGAAATGTTAGCATATCTCCGGGAGACTGTCAATTTGGGGCAGGTAAAAATGCGGTTTAGTGAATTGAGCTCAGCCGCAGCAAATAGATCCCTGAGGGGCAGATAGAACTATATCAATTAGTTGAACTTAAGTCGATCTGTACCGCAGAATTCATTTAAAACTTAAGCTAAACAAGGAAATCTTGGTTTTTGGGAGAATTTCTAAGGGAAGGAAATGGCAAAGATGGGAAGTGGGAACAAGATGGCTGACCTAACTTATAAAGAGTTTATGGAGGACGTACGAAGGCGTTTGGCAAAGCTCTCTGTTGATGATTTTAAGCATATTTTTCTCAACAAGGCAAGTGAAGTGCATCCTGCAAAAAGACATGAATTTTTGGCTCAATTAAACCCTCCGCAAATGACAGAATATGTCTCGGTTCTTGATTGCGAAACCATCATGGCTGAGATTGCTGATTTCGCCAAGCGGGTGGTGGATGGAGAGTATTGCGATGGCTGGGGCTGGGATAATGATTATCATGAAGAAAGAGATTGGGGCGATGAAAGCTGGTCTGAGGAGATGGATGACTTTTTCCTAGATGCCAGAGAGTTGCTCATCGGTGAGGAAACAAAACTGGCAGAAGAGGCTTATCGTCAATTGTTCGATACCCTGGAGCTGGGTCAGGAGCCTGGGCATCTGCCAGGGGATCCTGATAGCACCAATATGCTAGAGGCAGATCTAGATGAGCAGGTTGCGCTCTTTTGCAGAGCAGTATATCTGAATGCCTCCTCAGAGGCGAGACCAGATTCTGTGTTTGAAGCCATAAACGATTACGGGTATTTTGCACACAAAGTTACTTTGAAAAAGATAATTGGTGCCCTTGACACACCACTACCAGGTTTCGATGCTTTTTTGTCCGCCTGGATTGAATTATTATCAGAACAAAATCAGGGGAAAACTGGCGAATTGCTCAGGGAAGCTATTATGCTCCAAGGTGGTGTAGCCGCTATTTCTAGCTTGGCCAGGCAATACCCTGAGCAATATCCTAAGGCTTATCTTGATTGGCTATCGGCCCTAGATCCAGCAGATACAAAGTCGGCTCTTGAGGTTGCCCGGGAAGGTTTGTCTAACATCCCCCGAGACTATATAATAAGGGCTCAAGTGGCCCAAGCTATCGCTCAAATCGGGGAACAGCTCGGGGATAGGCAGCTGAAACTTGAAGGCTACAGGGAGCGGTTCATCTCTGATCCTTCTGTGAATCATTTGCTTGACTTATACCTAACTGCTTTTGAAAATGGTACTTTTGAAGCGATACGAGAACTATCTGAACAGAGGATCGGAGAGCTTCAAGGGAAAAGCAGATCTGATTATAATTCTGAGCGAAATACCGCCTATGTAACTGATGGGATTGTAGCCCAAACCCTGCTCTTAGGTGGTAGATATGAGCGAGTTTTCGAACTATGCCAAGGCCAGGATTCCCTCGGCTGGAGCTTCGGTGATAATTCCAAACCCCTACTTATCACTTTTCTGCTAACGGTTTTAGCAGGTGAGGGGAAATACTCCAAACTCATTGGCAAATACTGGGAGTATGTTATACGAAGGAACACTTTTTATACAAGCCAGGATTATGTAAAAAAATACCAAAAGGCTGTGGGATTGCTCAAAGATAACATTCAGTTAACTGGGGAGCAAAAGGTGTTTTATCTCAAATGGTGCCTCGCTGAAGTAGGGCAGAGGGTAGATGCAATCGTCAGCAATCAGTATCGCGGGAGCTATGATAAAGCAGCTGAGTTGTTGGTTGCCATGGCTGAGACCTTAGCAAATAGGGAAGGAAAGCAAGCGGGTCTAGCATTAATCGAAAAGTATCGGAACAAGTATCCTCGCCATATAGCTTTCAAAAATGAGATTAATAGGGCCGTTAGAGAATCTGGTTTGACGGAGTAGGAGAAGTTAAGAAAAACTTGCCCGAGGTGTTAGCTTGTGGCATCTAAGCGTGCCGACACTATTTAGTCTTTTCAAAGAAGAACAGGAAACAGGGAAAATCACCTTCCCGAGGAAGCATGATAATGGATAATCAATATTATTTGCAAGAAAGCTACAAGGCTCTGCATACCACCGGTAGAGAATATATTTCTCCGTGAGATCAATCTCTATATCGAAGCAAGACAACACAGTATTTCCCATTAGAAGTTACAGGAATCGTCTTGATTATAAAATCAAGACGTTGTAGAAACCCAAGGTCTTTCCACGGTGGAAGGACCTTGTTTTTGTTTAAAAAGCGGATTAAAGAGGATTGTATACAGGATCCATGCGTTTAACTGCGTTTTTCACAAAGATTTAACTTGCTTTTTTTTTGCAATCCTAGTATAGTATTTATGAGGCTATAGTGACAGTCAAAATGCTGTTTCACTGAGTGAACAAAGAGGTGGAAAAATGAAGCCCCCAAAGGGCCAAATTTTGGAACTTGAAATTACCGATCTTAGCCATGACGGAAAAGGTGTCGCCCACCTAGATGACTTTGCCATCTTCATCCCTGGCGCTCTGGAGGGCGAAAAAGTTCAGGTTCAAATCTCTCAGGTTAAAAAACATTATGCTTCCGGTTCCCTGGTCGAAATTATTCGCGCCTCAAAAGCAAGGGTGAAGCCCACCTGCAGAATTTATCCTCGCTGCGGTGGTTGTCAAATCCAGCATCTAGGCTACAGCGGGCAACTAGCAGCTAAAGAAAAGCAAGTGCGAGCGGCTCTAGGGCGTATAGGAAAGCTTCAAGTGCCAGTCCTACCAATCGTAGGACAAAAGGAACCATGGCACTACCGCAACAAAGCCCTCTTGCCCTTTGCATACGGTTCAGACTCCAAGGTGATGCTAGGCTGCTTTCAGAGGGGAACCCACACTGTAGTTGATTTGGACCACTGCCCCATAGAGCACCGGAGTCAAAAGGAAGCCTTGGTTAAAGTAAAAGAGCTGGTAGAGGAATATGGCCTTTCCATCTACAACGAGAAAACAGGCAAAGGCCTACTGCGCCATCTCCTAATACGCACAGGCTTCAATACAGGCGAGTCACTGGTAGGTCTCGTTACAACTGGGGAACCTTTTCCACAAGAGCGGGAGTTTGCCCAAAGATTATCAGCTCTTGAGGGTGTAGTTGGGGTGGTAAGGAACATTAACTCGAAACGTACCAATGTGATCTTGGGGCACGAGACTCAGCTTCTGTGGGGACGGCCAGTTGTTTACGAAGAAGTTTTAGGTTTGCGTTTTGCCATCTCTGCAACCTCTTTCTTTCAGGTGAATACTTTTGGTATGGAGCTCCTCTATAAAAAAGTATTGGAAGCTGCAGGAGAGTTTTCTCTAGCAGTGGATGCCTACTCGGGCATCGGCAGCATTGCTCTTTTGTTGGCGCAAAGGTGCAGGCAAGTCTACGGCATTGAGATTATTCCTTCTGCCATTGTCGATGCAAAAGCGAACGCTAAACTAAACAAGCTTGACCATGCCATCTTTTTAGAAGGCAAGGTAGAGGAAGTTTTGCCTCAGCTTTTAGAGCGGGGCCTCGCTCCTGACCTTGTGGTCCTCGATCCCCCGCGCAAGGGCTGCGAAGAGGCTGTTTTAACCTCTATAGCTAAATCCCAGATTCCCAAGCTCGTCTATGTATCCTGCAGCCCCAGTACGCTCGCGCGGGATCTTGCCCTGTTAGCTCAGATGGGTTACGAAACCAAGTGGGTTCAGCCGGTGGATATGTTTCCCCAAACATACCACACAGAGTGTGTTGCAAAGCTGGTAAAAATGCTCTGACGGCTATTTTATAGATTTTATTTTTATATAGGAGGCAAAAGTTATGGTTCTTGATTTTAATGCTTTAGAGAAGGTAGTAGAAGTCCCTGTTCAAATTAAAAAGATCTTAGAGCGTCCAGAGAAGGAGACCCGCTTTACCATCAACGTTGTTGATGAGGCAGGAAAGCTGCACTCTTTTGATGCCTACGTGGTCTATCACAACCGCAGCCGGGGACCTGCCAAAGGCGGAATTCGTCTTTCAGATACAGTAACCATGGAGGAGACCGGGGTCTTAGCAGAGCTGATGACATATAAAACTGCTTTGGTTAAATTGCCCTTTGGCGGTGGCAAAAGTGGTATCTGCATGTGTCCGCCAAAATATAGCAGAGTTGTGCGGGAGAATGCCATCCGGGAGTTTGTGAAAGTAATCAGGGCCGATCTGGAGCAAGATTTATATGTGCCCGCCCCTGATATGGGCTCTGGTGCCAGAGAGATGGCAGTAATCTACAGAGAGATGAATAACAGACCTGAGGTTGTAACAGGCAAACCTGTGGGTATCGGTGGGCTTCCCGGAAGAACAGAGGCTACAGGCTACGGCGTCTCCACAGCAACCCGGGAAGGGGTCAACAATATTTTGGGCCGGGAGATTGCAGGAGCTAGAGTTGCAATTCAAGGCTTTGGTAATGTTGGCAGCTGGGCTGCTCGCTTTCTCGCGGAACAAG
>DIQB01000028.1:3915-13248 GCA_002427165.1 Firmicutes bacterium UBA5473 | reverse complement strand
TTCTTTGCCCGCCTTCCAAGGCTAGTTTCCCAAGGAGGGCCCACAGTAGCTCCTCGCCTACAGGAGCACCCTGCTCATCTACAAGCAGTAGTCGCTCTCCCCCGCCTTCGATGCTGATCCCAAAGGGTGCTCTTCCTTCCACCACCATCTGACTTAGGCGGACAGCTGAGAGCCAGCCTTTTTCCTGGCAAAAGGGGGCGTCTTGTTCCATAATTACGCTGCCCACGCCCAAAGAGCCTAGGAACCTGGTGGCAAACTGGGCTAAGACCCCACGAGGCACAGCCACCACAGGCTCCAGTTGCCTGTCGCGACTGGGAGAGGGCAGGTTTATTGTCAGGTGCTCCAGGTAGCTTTCCAAAGCGCCAGGCTGAAACTCCACATCTCCCACCCTCCCCAGGCGGAACTCCTCTCGCTGATAGGTATTCTCAAGCTTCCGGCTCTGGGCTGTACTCAAAGCCAGGCCTTGTTCGTCGAAAAACTGGATCAAGATCGCATCTTTGGCCTGATGTGCCAAACCAAGATAGGCTGCAGCTTTGGCTTTAGTTTTAGTTACGGCAAGTCTAGCTGCAGGCAAAGGCAACGTACCAAGATCTACCACCTGCACCCCAGAGGCTAGTGCCCCTGCAACTAGGGCCCGCTTTAGCATCCTGCTGGCTGCCTGGCCATCTGAGGAGACCTGGACTGTATCTGTTTCTTTGAGGGTGTTGCCCCAAGCTGTACCCAGACGTGCAACGGAAGTTGGGGTAAGCTCCACATTTACAATTCCCATCACACCCTGGCTGCCTAAAAGAGAGCCGCTACAGCGCTGGCCCCAGATAAGGCTAGAGGTAAGTTTGCTGCCACTGTCTATAGTCTTGCCAGGCCAGATCTTCACCTGAGGCTTCACAAGGCACCCCCTGCCCAAAGCGCAGTCTGCACCCACAACTGCCCCCTCATAGAGTTCTGCCTCCTGACCGATCCGGGTTTTAGAGCAGACCACAGCGCCACGAAGGGCACTTTTGCTATCCACAAAGACCCGATCCCACAAAATAGTGCGCTTCAGGGAGGCGCCGCCTCCTACCACTGTATAGGGGCCCAAGACTGTGTAGGGCATGATGCTGGCGCCAGATCTGATCTGGCAGTAGTCACCGATGACAACAGGACCTCTAATTTGGGCACCGCTTTCCAACTCCACCCCCTTGCCTAGCCAGATCCCGTCTGCAAGTTTGATTCCTTGCGGCTGGGCACAAACTTTCCCCGCCAACAAATCCTGATGAGATTGTCTGTAGACATCCAAGTTCCCAATATCGGACCAATAGCCATCAGCTACCCAGCCGTAGAGGGGAACATTGTCTGCTAGGAGCTTGGGAAACAATTCCCGGGAAAAATCCACAGCCCGACCGCTCTCGCACTGTTCCATGGCCTCAGGCTCAATAATGTAGATCCCGGTATTCACAAGATCGCTGAAGATCTGCCCCCAGCCCGGCTTTTCCACAAAGCGCTTAATCCGTCCATCCTCATCTGTAAGGACCACACCATATTCTAGGGGATTTTCCACGCGCTTGAGGACAATGGTAACCATGGCACCACGACTTTTATGAAAAGCCATGGCAGCTGAGAGATCAATATCAGTTAGGGCATCGCCGCTGATCACCACAAAGGTTTCATTAAATTTCACGTTCTTAACGCTGCCAGCTGTGCCCAAAGGTTCTTTTTCTACGAAGTAACTCATGCCCAGATCCCAGGGGGAACCATCGCCGAAATAATCCTCGATTATTTGGGGCAGGTACCAGGTGGTCACTGCTACCTGGCGGAAATCGTGCCTTCTAAGCAACCTGACAATATGCTCCATAATGGGCCTGTTGCCAAGTGGTACCATCGGTTTGGGCCGATCGCAGGTCAGAGGACGGAGGCGACTTCCCTCGCCCCCGGCCATGATTATCGCCTTCACTGAATTCCTCCTTTGTGGGTTGCCTGATAGCGCTGATGCAAAGTTGCTGAAAAAAGCTGATCAATCCTGCCCAATGTCTCATCCACAGTCCAAAACTCTTCGTTTTCAGGCCAGGGACTCACCTGAAACTGGGCTAAAACCTTCCCATAGAGGGCTGTTGTGTCTTTGGCGATTCGCTCCCAGCTGTACTGATGGCAAGTCAGTAGCCCCCCGGCTCCCAGTTTTCTTGCCAAAGCAGGATCCCCCAGCACCCAATTGATCTGTCCTGCCAAATCCTGGGCATTTCCCGGCTCCACCAAAAGCCCATTGGTGCCTGGATCGACAATTTCTGCAAGACCTCCGGTTCTGCCTACAATTGTGGGCAGGCCAAAGCTCATCCCCTCCAGGGCCACAATTCCAAAGGGTTCGTAGAGGCTAGGGAAGACAGCAACACTTGCTGCGCGATAAAGTGCATCTCGCTCGCTGTCGCTGATAAAGCCGGTAAAATACACTTTGGAGCCTAGAGCCCTTGCCTGAACTTTGAGTTCATCTGCAGAATAACCACTGCCCACAATTACAAGCTTCGCCTGGGGATGCTGAGCCAATACCTGCCCCATAGCTTCGATGAGGACCCCGACCCCTTTTTCAGGCACGAGCCTCCCCACATAAAGAATAATTTTTTCCTCTGGTGCAGCAAATTTTGCTCTAATTGCAGGATCCAGATCCAGTTTTGGTGGCAGAGTAATCCCATTGGGGATCATGGCCAGCTTATCTTGGGGGATACCAAAGAAATTATGGACCTCCTCCACCATGGCCTGGCTGCAGAGGATCACTTTCCAGCTTTCAAAGCCCAAGGCCCATTCCAAATCGCTAATCCGCCTTTGGAGCTCATTGTGGAGCCCCCTGTTTCTTCCTACCTCTGTAGCATGGATTGTGGAGACAAGGGGCCTGTGCCAGCTGTGTTTTAGGGTCCAGGCAGATGGTGCAACCAGCCAATCGTGGCCGTGGATTAGATCCGGCGTGCCCACGCTCCTCTCCACGGCCATGGCCGCCTCTATGAGACCAAAGTTCATGGTCATGGTATCGAGGAGAAAATCTCCACCCCCAGGGCCCCGCTTGGGCCAGCGGGCCACAAGCACTCCATCCTCGGTTTTAATGGAGGGTGTTCCCTCCCCTGTGGTGATGACGCTCACCTCAATTCCCTGGGCAACTAAGGCCCCTGCTAGCTCCCCTACGTGTCGTGCCAATCCACCCACAACTCTCGGAGGATACTCCCAGCTAAGCATCATCACGTGCATGCTGCCAACCCCTTTCTGAAAGCAAATATGTGCCCACGATCCGCAAAATCTCAGCAACGCCCCAAGCTTGGGCAAAGCAACCACGGGGCAGATGAGGCCAGTCTCCTGTGAAAATTTCCGCTATCTGCCCCAAAGCACCTTCCCTGTAGAAGTGATCCAGGCTTGGCTCCAAAAGGAGCCACAGCTTTTCCCGGGCCAGATCTAAATCTGGCTCTAGCTTGGCCACCAGGTCCAAAAATGGTCCCAAGGGCCAGCTCCAGGCTGTGCCCTGATGATAGGCAGCATCGCGCTGATACTGATCTCCCCCATAGTGGCCCCTGTAGAGGGGCTCTCCTGGTCCCAAAGAGCGGAGGCCAGGCCCGATGTAGAGTTCCTCCATGATCCTGAACAATACGCTTTGGGCCATTTCTCGGCCCCGAGGAGAGCCGGGATCGAAGAGGGGATGGGGGAGGCTGAAGGCCAGGAGCTGATTGGGCCGCAGTTGAGGCGTGCCCAGTAGATCTGCTAAAAACCCCCGGCTTCGATCCCAATATTTTTCTGCGCTTTTTTGAACTTTTGCTGCTAGCTCCCGCTCCCCCTGACTATCCTCCCCTGCTAGCTCTGCTAACTTGCTACAGATCAAAAGGGCATTATACCACAGGGCCTGGATCTCAATGGGCTTGCCAGCTCTTGGCGTCACAACCCACTCCCCCACTTTGGCATCCATCCAGGTGAGCTGGCCATTGTCCATTTTGATCAGGCAATCTTGGTCCATGCCAATGCCAAAAGTTGTGCCGTGGATGTAATGCTCCACAATGGAGCGCACAGTTGGGTAAAGCTCCCGCACCTCATCTGCTCTTGTGTACTGCCAGTATCTGTAGACTGCGTGGATAAACCACAGTGGTGCATCCACGCTGTTGTAAGCTGGATCTGCACACACATCTGGAAAGCAGTTGGGAAGCAGGCCCCCCTCGCAGTAGTGGGCAAATGAGGTGAGGATCTCCCAGGCCTCAGCGAATCTGCCTGTGATGAGAGTGAGCCCCTCCAGAGCAATCATGGTGTCCCGGCCCCAGTCTCCAAACCAAGGGTAGCCTGCAATTATTGTCCGCCGTCCCTCCCCTCGGCTGACGATAAAGCTATCTGCTGCCAGAACCAAATCCCGAGCCCAAACTTCAATCTTGCCTCTTCCTTCAAGGGGCATGATTGTTTGGGCTTGCTCGATGAGGGCGTCACGCCTTGCCAGCTCTTGCCTCCACAACTCCTGTGCATGGCCAGGGTGAAAATCTTGCGCCAAGTTATCTACAATCTCAGATCTTGGCTTGGGGGTAGCAAAGGCAAAAGCAACCCTCTCACCTGGTTTCAAGTCAAGATGAAAATAGCCAGGAGAAAAAAGATCTTCCCTCGAGTCCAAGCCCCGCTCTCGCTCTATAGTATAGAGGAAGTTTTGATACCACTTGCTGTCCTGACTATAGGAGGCTCGATCTGAGAGCAGATAGATGGGTGCAGCTCCGCTGTAGGCCTCGATCTCGACCCCCTTGCCTTCAAGCAAAGAGCTTTGGGCAAAGGGCCAGTGATTCTGCTGCATTAGATGATGGAAATGTCTGTGTGTAATCAAGGGTCTTACTGTGAGCCTCGCTTCCCCGCTAGGCTCCAGGAGCTGATATTGGACTATAGTAAGATTTGCTCCCTGGACCATAAAAATACTTTTCTCAAGCCACAGGCCCCCTGCCCGATAGCGGAAGGTGGGACGTTTCCCGCGACTGAAGCTTTCAAGCTGGCGCTGGCCCTCAGGGTGGATTACCTCTCCCGAGTAGAGGTTACAGTCCAGCGGGACGCCACCTAAAAGGTCTTCGGTTTTGGCCACAAGCAAAGTCCGCTCCCCAGGAGGTTCTAAGGCCGCCATCAAGAGGCCATGGTAGCGCCTGGTATTCATCCCCACAGCTGTCCCCGACGCATAGCCACCCAGACCATTTGTCAGCAGCCACTCGCGTTTTATTCCTTCATGCCAATTTGCTAGCTCCAATTTGCCAACTTGCACTGTCAATCGCTCCCTCCTCAACAAGTATTATTATAACCAGGTAAGGCAATCCTATGAGAGCAGGAAAAAACACTCCAAAGGCGAATTCTATCAAAGAGACGAATAGATAGAGGATGGATAAAATGCGTAAATTTACGTTCACAATACTATTACTACTCATTGCCAATATCGCAGCTGCCCACACTGTGCGAGTGCGCCTTTTCGATGGCAAAGGGCTCATCAATACTGTGAGTATTTCCAGCGACAGCCCTGTGGTGGCAAGCACGCCTGAGGGGTTGGTCCTGGCGGATGGTTGGGAAGTTAAAGCCACAACCCTTGGAATGCTGCTGGAGGGTGGTCCCAATCCCGTGGAACTTCCAGGGCCTATTGAGTTTTCCGTTGAAAATGCAGCTCTCCCCCTTCTGACAGTGAAAGCAAATGGTCTGACTAGGCGCTACCGAGGAAAGATTACCATCAGTCCTCTAGCGCAAAACAAGGGGCTTCTTGTTATCAATAGCCTGCCCCAAGAGGAGTATCTTTATGGGGTGGTGCCAGGTGAGGTTCCTGCATCCTGGCCCTATGAGGCCCTGCGGGCCCAGGCGATCTTGGCTCGTACATATAGTTTCAATCATCTCTCTCCTAATCGGGATTATGATCTTGTAGATAGTACAAATTCCCAGGTATACATGGGCTTTGATCATGAAAAACCCACCACAAATAGGGCTGTTGATGAAACAGCGGATCTTGTAGTGGGCTATGAGGGTAAGGTTGTACCTTATGTGTACTATTTTAGTACCTGTGGAGGGCAAACAGAGGATAGTGGGCAGGTTTGGGGCACGGCTGTACCATACCTGATTCCAACAAGCTGCAGTGCACAGCTAGCTCAGGATCTATCGGATGAAGAGGCAGCTGTAGCCTATTTTGCCACGCCTCAAGCTACCTATTGTAGTCGGTCGTCTGTGGGTCGCTGGGAAGTTCGGCTTACAGCTGAAGATCTTGCGGCTATTACAACTGGCCTCTGTCCAGATGCAGAGTTTGTAGATCTCGCAGTTACTCGTCGCGCAACAGGTGGTGCTGTTTTGGAGGTTACAATCACAACTACCAAGGGTGATTTTAAAATTTCAGGCGAGCTGAATATCCGCAGAAAACTGGGAAAAAATGGCCAGTCTTTGCGAAGTAGTTTTTTTGCTCTCCAAAAGCAGCTCAATGAGGAGGACTGTACAGTGGAGTATTTATTGCGTGGTGGCGGCTGGGGCCATAGGGTTGGTGTATGCCAGTGGGGCATGGAGGGGATGGCAAGGCAGGGCGCTTCTGCAGCTGAGATCTTAGGTCATTTCCTGCCAGGTACCCAGATCTTGTCTTTGGCTGATGAGTGCGGGAAGCTAAAATGAGCATAAGCTGAAAACCCCGTCCCCTTGCGACTTTTTATTGTCCGCAATAGTCAATGGGTATAATCGAGTATTTTAATTTCAGCTCCAAGTTTTTTTGCCATGGCCTCTTTCATCGCCTCTGCATGGGGACAGGGAAAACCTATGGGTGTGCCCCGGGTGATACAGGAGCATAATACAATTGTGTCCGCACCTCTTTTCACCATTTCAGCAGCTCTTGCCACAGCTTTTTTTCCGGGGCAGCCACCGCAAGTGTTAAAGCCAATTAATTCAATTTCTTCACTAACATTTGCAAATGCCCCTTTCTTTTCCCGGATTATCTTCAAATCTACGGTTCCAGGGCACATATCCTCAGTCTGTAGGCACCTGATTAATCCAACCTTCATAAATGATCCCTCCCGAAAATACATTTCCAATTTCTACCTTAACGTCAAAATTAGCATATGTCAATAACCCGGCAGCTCTGCTGTAGCCGTAGAAAGACTCATATGGGTGCGCCGTAAAACTTCAGGCCATAAAAATAGCCCAGTCCTCGTAAGGAATCTGGGCCTGACCGCAAAGGTCATTATAGTATTTGCAACTTCTTTTGTCACGGATTCCGCGATCATACTTTTCACGTGGCTCTTTTCAAGAGGAGGAATGGACCGAATATAAATCATAAGTGCTTATCCATAAAACGCATAAACAGCTGCCAGTCATAACGACTCAAAAAATGTGTGCCCCCGCGCAGATGATAGCCAATCTCCCCCTCATGGAGAAACTCGCCTGGCTTTGGAAAACGATTTTTATGCACAAGTCCTTTTTTTCCATGTAAATAGTAAGCTTCGCTTGCTGCAAGACACGACAAAAATTCACTTTGGGGGTCTGCCCAAAGATCTTCAGCTGCACTGGCCACATATAGCGGGCGCGGTGCCATAGCAGAGAGTAGTTGATGTTGATCGAAGGGCAGCTCTTCCTCTTTATCTTGATATTGCTGATAGTTTTTACAGAACCAGTGTGGAAATCGAGTTACAATATCTTTTATTTTCTCCCCCTGTTTACCACGAGAAATGGCTGCCCCACTGCATCCGGAATCATTGGAGACTGCGGATGCAAAACGCTGATCCTGGACACCAGCCCACAGTGATGTTTTCCCCAAACGCGAATGCCCTACGCTGAAGATCCGATTTTTATCAATACAGTCCAGCTTTTGCACATAATCCATTACTCTGCTCGCTGCCCAGGCCCACATGGAAATTTTTCCCCATTGTGTGCCCTCATCGCATCTAGGATACATAGCAGCCAGGCCTGAGCTAAAATTATCATCCCTATCCTCTGTCACGTCGTTGTAGCAAAAAGTTGCCAAGCCATAACCGTGATCGATAATCTCCTCTATGGGGCCATATTTGCCGATTGGGTATTTTGTGAAAGAAATATAAATTATAAGTGGTAGCTTGTCTTCTTTAAGTGGCAAGATCAGATCAACTGGAAATGAGAAAATACCTTTTGGGGTTGGAAACTGTAAAGCTACCTCCCTGTGTTCTGCTTTTCCTGCCCAAGCTCGCTCTTCCAAAAACGTTGTTTCAGCGCGAACATAAGTTGGCGGCTCCGGGGAGATGCCATACTCTTCCCTTGCAAATAATTCGATAATTTCCTTGCGTCTGTGTGGCCAATTTTCAGCTGTTGTGCTTGCTGTGAGTATTGGTGGGAGGCCTCGCTTTTGCAGTTCGCGGATCATCTCATCTTCTCCTCTCAAATCAAAAAACCGGCCCTGGGAGATGAGGAACTGTACGTTTGAAGACAGTTCCTCACCTCTGTTTTTACCCTATCTTGTCAAGTATTTTTTTCAATGCAGCTACTGCTACACCAAATCTCTCAGGACCTGTAAAACCATGGCTTTTAGCAGCCACAGCCAGATGTGGCTCAAGGGAGAGAAAACCACTAAAACCATTTTGAGAGAGATCTGCTAAAATTTGTGGTATTTCTCCATCGCCCTGGCCTGCAGGCACAACCCTGCCGTCTTGGAGCATTGCATCTTTGATATGCAAGTAACGAATATGCTGTTTTAGCAGCATATAACAATCGGAAAAGGGCTTTTGACCTACTTGCACGAAATTTGCAGGATCGAAGATCGCACCAAAATTATCCATTTTTATATTTGCTAGAAGATCTAAGCATCGCTCTGCTGTGTCACCATAAATTCCTTTTTCATTTTCATGGAGAAGGACAATTTCAGGTGCCTCCATTTTTGCCACAGCCAACATGGTACGCAGCCTACTGTGAACCTTTTCTCTGTAGTCTCCAGCCTCTTTCCCCTCAGGTGGGTAAAAAGAAAAAATACGTACGTAGGACGCCTTCAGCCTCTTGGCAATTACAAGAATCCTGCGAAGTTCATCTAAATGGGCTTCAAAGTCGTCTTCAATTCCTATTTTGCCCAAAGGTGAGCCAATTGCAGAGACACCGATCCCTCTTTTCCCTAACTCCTGCCCTATTGCCTCCACTTCAAGGTCTGTGAGGTCCTTGACGTTCTTCCCCCAGACACTTCTCAACTCTAAGTATTTGATCCCATGCTCCTGTAGGACATCTAGCTGCTCTGTAAGCTCTTTTGAGATCTCATCGGCAAAAGCGCTAAGGGTCATCATCCTATTTCCCCTCCAGTTTTACGGGCTTGCCAGTTCTAGCTGATTCATAGATAGCGAGGATAATCTCCAGAGGCTTTCTACCTTCCTCTCCATTTACAAAAGGTTCTCTTCCTTCACGAAG
>DIQB01000028.1:0-3628 GCA_002427165.1 Firmicutes bacterium UBA5473 | reverse complement strand
GCTTCAATAATAGCGCTACCATCGCTGCCGTAGATATCAAGACGGGTATAGAAGCCAGGATAGGCTGTGGTGTTGCCTTCAATCAGACCTATGGCGCCAGATTTAAACTTTATAGAAGCCACTGCAACGTCCTCCACCTCTATCCGCACATGATCCCGAGTTGCACAATAGGCAAAAATTTCCTCCACAGGGCCCATTATATATTGGAGCATATCAACATAATGCACAGATTGATTCATCAGAGCCCCGCCTCCGTCTAGCTCCCATGTTCCCCGCCAGTCACCACTGTCGTAGTATTCTTGCGTGCGATACCATTTTGTATGGGAGCCTCCGAAGTTCAGTTGCCCGAACTTGCCCTCTTCTGTGGCACGCTTGATCTTATCGATTGATTCATCAAATCGATGCTGGCTGATCACAGCAAGCTTCACACCGGCCTTTTGGGCTGCGCGAATTAGGGCATCTGCGTTTTCTAAAGTAATATCAATTGGCTTTTCCACTACCAAGTGCTTTCCTGCCTTTGCTACCTCAATCCCTACCTTGGCATGAAGCCCGCTTGGTGTGAGAACACAAACTGCATCAACATCTTCTCGCTTTAGCATCTGGGCTAGGTCTGTGTAGTAGTCGCAGTTGTATTCTTTGCCGAATTTCTCTGCCCTCTCCGGCACAATATCACATGCCGCTACCAATTTTGCCCCTTCAATTCCCGCTAGTGCTTTTGCATGAGTAGGGGCAATAACACCACAACCGACAATTCCAAAACCAATTTCCTTCGCCATGATAATTCCCTCCCTTATTTTTTCCGCGCTGTAGATGCGCGGATAATAAGCTTTGTTTCCAATTCCACGAGTTCAAGCTCCCCGTCTCCTGCCAATTGCTTTAGAAGAAGCTGGCTTGCAGCTCTAGCAACCTCCTCTGTGGGCTGGCGGACCACAGAGAGAGGCGGATCTACTAGTGCTGAGATTTCGCTATCGTCAAAGCCGACTACAGATACATCCTCGCCTACGGTATAACCCCGAGCTTTCAGCTCACCCATGGCGCCCAGGGCCATCAGGTGGTTGGCAACTACCAGTGCCGTGGGTGGCTCTGAGCTTTGCCATAGCGCATCTGCAGCCGCAGCCCCACCATCTACCTCCAAGTTTCCGGATGCAACCAATTCATCTAAAACCGGTAGGTTGTGGGCAGAGAGTGCATCGCGCCAACCGCGGCGACGACTCTGTCTGGTTCCCACTGCAAGACCGTCGATGAAGCCAATTCGCCTGTGGCCCAAACCAATCAAATGCTCTGTGGCTTCAAAGGCACCTCGGTAGGTGTTGATGTAGACTTGGCTTGTGTTCTTAAAGTGACTACCAAAGGCAACAGTACTAATCCCATACTTTTTAAGTTTGTCTATATTCTGCTGATTTATCAGATTATCTTCCGGTTTTGTACGGGTGCTACTGAAAATAACACCATCTACCCGTCTTTCGATCAATGTTTCTATATGTAGGCATTCCTTTTCTATTTGCCGTTTAGTATTGCAAAGAAATACGCTATAGCCCTCCTCTGCCAACAGATCACAGATTACATCGGCAATTTGGGTATAGAAGAAGTTGGTAATACTAGGAACTAGGAGGGCAACTGTTTTTGTAGTTTTTTTAGTAAGGCTTTTGGCGATGGTATTTGGTCTGTAGCCCATCTCGTCTGCTAGGTTTAAAATACGTTTGCGAGTCTCCTCCCGGACAGGATGGTTGGATCCTGCCAAGACTCTGGAGACTGTGGCTGCAGAGACACCTGCTTCTTTTGCAATATCATAAATTGTGGCCATGGTTTCCCTCCTCTTAGGTAACCGGTTTCCTTATTGCCTTTATTATACCTAATGTTTCCTAAAAAAGCAAGGGAAGATTTGCCTTTTCACTCGTGCCAACAAGGTGTAAATCAGCAGGGGCAAGGAACTATAGCTCCTTGCCCCTGCTTTCAACCTATTTTACTAAGATAGGAAACTGGGAACAAAAAGAGACTGTCACTGGGAATCAACTGACTCAAACCGAATATATTCTCATTTAATCTAGCCTAAGTACTATCGCGCTCTCCCCTGAAAGCTCAAGTCCAGCCAATTCCACTGTCTCGTCAGATACAAGATCTACGCCCTTTCCGACTGGCATTTTCCCCTCGTCTATGGAAATTGCTTTCCTACTTAAATTCGCCAAAAGCAGATATTTATTGCCATCTACCCCTCTAGCCTCTATAGCCCGCAATTGTGGATGCATAAAAACAGAAGAACATTTACCGCTTTCTGCATACTTCTGGGTTTCCAGGTGAGAGGCTCCTACCTGCTGCAAAACTGCCAGATCATAGATCACCGCTTCTGGCTCATGGGTATGTAGTCCGTTCTTTACAGGATAACAAATCTCATCGGCAAACAGCTGCCCCCCAGTATTAGCATTGTCTCTCTGGAAGCTGGGCGTCAATCCTAGCTGTCTGTGCCCTGGTCTATTTATAGATAGGGAAGGTGCTCCATAGATGCCAATTAGGCCTAATCTGTCTTCAATATTCAGCCAGCTACTTTGTAGATCAAGGAGCTCTTGTTGACTGCCAAAACCCATTAGCTGCGTTTCTCCCCTTTGCCCAAAATATGTGCGTTTGTTTCCGTTGAAGAGGTCATTTGGTATTTGCAAAAAGAGCCCTTTAAATGATGCAAGATACGTCCTGCGGGCAAGATTTACTGCTTTTTGCAAAATAATAGTTGTAGCATCATCTGGCAAAGCAACAAAAACTATTTTCTGCTCTGCAATAATTTCATCTGCCTGACCCTCGGCGCTCATCCGCTGGGAATGGAAATGGGTTGTGCCCCAGGTAAGGAAGCCACCTGGAAAATGTCGCTCTTGGTGGGAGATGACCTCTTGGAAGTTCAAGCTGCCAAGACCTTTGATCTCCCCTCCCAAATTATAGCGCCACTCTGCCAGATCACTTCTCTCCACTGGCAAACATAATCCTACAGGGGGCTGGGCTGCTGCCCACGTCCACGAAGCAACCCTATTTTGGCCTCTTTGGAGACAAGCTCCATGATAACTATCGGACCAGGTCACTATTTTTTTCCGGGTTCAATAGTGCTTGTAGGCAAGGGAGAGATTCTCCGCCAGTATAAGCCCATAGAGAGGGTTGCTGCCCGATCCGCCTCAAGACGGGTATAATACAGAGGCGAGGTTATGCTCAGTTCCTTGAGACGATCTGAGAGAAAGCTACCATCGCCGTTGGCTGCTAGTTCCTTTTCTACCTGAGCAAGCCAGCCAGCCTCAAAGGCCAGCGCTTCGGAGTCTTGACTTATATCTGCCATTAGCAGCCAGGCTGGAATTGCGTAATCTTGGCAGTAGCAATAGCGGGCCCTGGTATCTCCACCGATCCGCAGTAGCCTCCCATCGGGAAAAGTAAAGTTCTTCACAACCTCCCACAGTTCTTGCAGGTGATGGTAAAGCGCCTCGGGCGGTGCGAGCCCTCTCTTTTTATAGAAGAAGTGAAGCATAGCAACATTGGAGAGGCAGATCACCATATAGCCTACATTTAAATAGGGTCTGCTGAAGATAATAAAAATAAACGTTTATGCTGCATTTTTATCCAAAATATGATATAATATCTGCAGGGGTTTTTAGTA
>DIQB01000123.1:4062-4244 GCA_002427165.1 Firmicutes bacterium UBA5473 | reverse complement strand
AGTGTGTATAAAGACTAGCCTGCAGGTGGCCTGCCTACTCCTGAATCTTTCCTTAGTCGTAATTCTCCCAAAATACTAACGTCTCTATACCTCCTAGAACATTTTTTGCTGCAAGAATGCACAGCTATTTAAATTTTACAGCTTTCTGCCCGGGATGTCAAACCAATGATTTTTCAAGCATG
>DIQB01000123.1:0-3847 GCA_002427165.1 Firmicutes bacterium UBA5473 | reverse complement strand
ACAAGATAGCCCAGATCACCATTTTGTTAACTTTGATGTAAAGTATACTTAGCACTTTTTGAGAAAAAATGTTGTTTTGCTTAATTGGGTTGGATTAAGCCTTTGGAACGATTGTAATAAATCAAAATATTGAATGTTTGAAAACCATTCCATTTCCTGCTATTATATAGGGAAAGGAGTTGGTATCGTGTCACAAAAAACTGGAGAATTTGTGATCTCCTATGGGCGAAGGCAGGATCTGAAAAAAATCTTCCCCATATATAAAAAAGATTTTCCAGCCCATGAAAGAAAAGATTATCAGCGACTTGAGGCACTTTTAGCAGAAGGGAGCTATCAACTACTTTTGCTAAGCGGCAGGGCAGGTGAAGATCTTTTGGGCTATGCCTTGGTCTGCAAAGCAGGGCAAGCACTATGGCTAGATTACCTTGCTATCTCATCAAACTGTCGGGGAATGGGACTTGGCAGCTACTTCTTCCAAGAGATTCCACAGCTTTGGAAAAACCAGGGGATGTTTTTAGAAGTAGAAATGGCAACTAGCAACAATCCTGCCCAAAGAGGGCTGCAACAAAAACGAATCGATTTTTATGAGCGTTTAGGCGCACAAAGGCTAGCGCTGCCCTACCTTTTTCCCACAGAAAAGGGGGCTTTTCCTATGCATCTATATTACAAACCCAACGGAGAGGGGCATCCCTATGGGATCCTTGCAGAAACCCTCACCTGGGTCTTTGATAACCTTCACAAAAATATTGCCTCTGGCAAAAAAATTCTCAGGCAAAACCTACAGGTGCTCGGAGAGCAGCTAGAATAAAAAAGCAACGGAATTTCCGTTGCTTTTTTATTCTAAGCCTTAGATTTCCATACATATTATTTCCGCCGCCGATACTCAGCATAGGTGAGAGGCGTGGCATCTCTCAGAACTTCTCCCTCTACCACCTCACCTAAAAAGAGGGTATGGGTGCCGCATTCAAGCTGCCCTACAACGCGACACTGGAGCGTTGCCAGAGCGCGGTTTAGCAGAGGCAAGCCCAAATCGCTGATTGTGTAATCCACAGCACGGAATTTATCTATCTCTCTTCCGCTTCGAAAACCGAACTTTCGCACCAAATCTATAGAGTCTTCAGCTAGCACACAGGCGGCAAAAACTTTGCTTTCTTGAATGAACTCGTGGGTATAGCGATCTGTGCCTATGCCTATAGCTAATTGGGGTGGCTGGCTTGTAATCTGGAAAACTGTGTTGGCACACTGGCCATTGATCAGTTCTCCTTTTTGGCTGGTCACCACAAAAAGACCATAAGTGAGGGAAAACATAGCGCGACGGATAGAGTCATCCACAACAAGTTCGAAGGCCTCAGGACCCACCCCACAGATGGGGCAGCTATCAGGTGGCGTTGGGCCTTCATGGATGTAGCCGCAAACAGTGCAACGCCACTTTTTCTGCTCTATCCCCATTTGCCCTTAGACACATGGGTGGCAATTTCAGCGATTGCCATCTGACGAATTTTCCAAGCCTGCCTCTGGGCTTCCTGAAACACAACCACGCAGCCAGGATCTAGGTCATCCTCAATGCCAGCCTCTGCAACTGCCAGAACCTGATCCAGTAGGGATGCTAACTCCATGTGGAGATCGTTTGAAAGGCGGGAGCGTTCTACAAGCTGTGCTTTATCATCTGCTAAAGCCACAAACTTCTCTTTTGGTGCGCCACATTTAGGACAACGCTCTGGTGCCTCGTCACCATCGTGAATAAAACCGCAGACACTACACTGCCAAATTTTCAACACTGCCACCCCCTAGTAGTTTTCAGCTAGAAGTTGGAAAAAGGCCTGGGGATGACGACAGACTGGGCAAACCCCAGGTGCTTCTGTACCCTCATGAATGTAGCCACAGTTACGGCAGTGCCAACGCACTGTCTTTTCCTTCTTAAAGACATCGCCCTGCTCTAGGTTCTTCAGAAGTGCGAGATAACGTTTCTCATGATCAGCCTCTACCTCTCCTACTTTCTCGAAGAAATGGGCGATCTCAGCGAACCCTTCCTCCCGAGCTGTAGCGGCAAACTCCTTATACATAGAGGTCCACTCGTAGTTCTCACCCTCGGCTGCTGCCTTGAGATTAGCCTTGGTATCACCTATGCCCTCCATAAACTTCAGGGCCATTTTTGCATGTTCCTTCTCGTTGTCAGCGGTCTCTTGGAAAATAGCTGCGATCTGCTGATAGCCTTCCTTCTTTGCCACTGAGGCGAAGTAAGTATATTTGTTGCGTGCTTGAGACTCACCTGCAAAAGCTTCCTCTAAGTTCTTCCAAGTTTTGCTTCCTTTAAGATCCATAGTCAAATTCCTCCTTTATAAACAACTTAATATATTCTATTCGACAATGATTATCAATTTCCTTCTTGGAAAGATTAAACTCGAGTAACAGTAAGGCTAGTATGGATTTCTACTTCGCCAATGGGAACTCTGCGAGCTGTAGTCCTCCAATCACGGCTGGATCTGCATGGCAGGCCACAATTTCACCAAAGTAAAGGCGGTGCGAGGTATGCGGCTCTGCCTGGGCTGTGTGAATAACTTTGCATTCATAGCAGATGGCACATTCATCGATCAAAGGTGGCTTTACCTGTTGAGCAGGAATGGGGGTCAGGTTACATTCCTTGAATTTGTCCACGTCGCGTCCTGATTTAGAGCCACAAAGGTCGAGTGCCTTTTGCAGCTGGGGATATGCCACATTGACTGTGAATTCCGGTGTTTCCTCTAAAAGCTGATATGTATAGCGGCTAGGTCTCACTGCCGCTATGAAAATAGGCTTGTGCCACATCTCACCGATAAAGCCCCAGGAGATGGTCATCGCGTTGGGTCTGCCCTCACCATCCACTGCCACCAATAAATTGGCAGGGCTGGGTGCGATGGCCTGGGCTGCCAACAGGTAGGGGTTCACTAACTGTTTTTTAGGCATGAAAATCCTCCTTAAGTTCATTCTCTTTTCTTACTATTTAGGCAGTCTGCGCACACTCCCTCAAATTCTAGGCGTGTGCGCTCTACCTTAAATCCACTTATTTTCTCTGCCCTTTGGGCCAGTTCTGTCTCTGCATCGAAATCCAAGTCATAGACCCGCTGGCAGGAGGTGCAATGGAAATGGGGGTGTTCGGTGGGATTACCATCGAACCTACTGAAATTGCTGCCGTAGGTGAGCTCTTGGATTTCGCCTGCATCTCGGAGTAAATTCAGGTTCCGATAGACAGTACCAAGGCTTATTTTGGGCAGGGTACCACGAACATGCGCATAGACCCAATCAGCTGTGGGGTGGCTGGTTGTGCTACGCAGGACATTTAAGATTGCCATTCGTTGCCTGGTCATTCTAGTTAGGGATTTGTTTGCCATTATTTTATCACCACTCTAAGCTCTAACTTTTTGCCTTGCCTATTGACGGTAAGTTTAAATTTGCCACCAAAGCCAACTTTCTGTACTACAGTCTGAAGTTCCTCCATTTTGGTGAGCTTTTTGCCATCAATAGCTGTAATGATGTCACCTGTTTTCAGTCCAGCTTTACTTGCAGGACTGTCTGGTACCACTTGGGTAATAAAGATACCCTGGTTTACTGCAAGAGGTTGTTCCAATTGTTTAGAGATGGCAGCAGCTGTCTCCTTTGATAGAGGCGTCCCCATGATGCCCAAGCGGATCACCTTACCGAATTTAATCAGCTCTTCTGCTGCCTTTTTGGCTCTATTCGCTGGGATAGCAAACCCTATGCCCTGGGCCTGGGGGATAATGGCAGTATTAATTCCCACAACCTCTCCTTTGAGATTTAGAAGGGGTCCGCCGCTATTGCCAGGGTTAATGGAAGCATCTGTTTGAATCAA
>DIQB01000065.1 GCA_002427165.1 Firmicutes bacterium UBA5473 | reverse complement strand
AAGGTGATCCACAGCGGCTGGATTAATGGCTACGGCTACACTGTGATTATCGACCATGGCGGCGGCATCTCCACGCTTTACGGCCATAACTCAGCCCTCACTGTGCGAGCAGGCCAATCAGTAAGAAGAGGAGAGCAAATTGCACGGGTGGGAAGCACGGGCATAAGCACCGGCCCCCACGTTCATTTTGAAGTTAGACAAAACGGAGTGGCAGTCAATCCCATGAATTGGTTGCCATAGCGAGGTGGCGACTTAATGCGACAAAGACGACGGGCTGCAGCCCTAATTGTGGTTGTGGCCCTGCTCCTTTTAGGAGTGGGGACCATGGCGATGAGGGGGGCCCGAGCAGATTCAAATACAGCCAAACCTGCAGAGAGTCTTGCTGACGCCCTGCAGGTTATTGCTTTACTGAAGACCCAATATGTGGATCCGGTGAGCACTATGGACTTAATGCGAAATTATCTCTCTGCCGGAACTATCGGTGGCATGCTTTCCAAATCCTTAGAAGATCCCTACACTCGGTTTATGGATAAAGCTGCCTTCTCTGAGATGATGATCGATACCCGCGGCAGCTTTTATGGGATTGGCCTTTATATAGGTCTTGATAAAGAGGAAAGACTCATTGTGGTGGCTCCAATAGACGGCACTCCAGCCCAACGCGCTGGGATCAAAAGCGGGGATCACATCGCCCAGATTGATGGCAAAACCACCCGTTTCATGTCTACAGATCAGGCAGCATCCCTGATGCGCGGGCCCAAGGGCACTACAGTTAATCTCACAATTGAGCGGGGTCAGGAAAAGCTCCCCTTTACAATTCAGCGGGATGAGATTAATGTGCCCGCTGTCACATCAAAGGAAATAGAGGAGCAGCCAGGGCTTTATCATCTGCAGCTGTCCACCTTCAGCGAAGAGACAGCACCGCAATTGGAAAAGGCCCTGCGGGAGATTCAGGCTAAAGGTGGCACTGGCATTGTTTTGGATCTGCGCTATAATCCAGGCGGACTTCTGGATTCTGCTATAAATGTGGCCAGTTATTTTCTAGACGATGGCAAAGAAGTGCTCCATATTATCGACCGGCAGAAGGGCAAAGAGACCAAAAAGACAGCCAAGGTCTCCTTCCGCACGAAGCTACCCGTGGTGGTTTTGGTGAATAAGTATAGTGCCAGTGCCTCGGAAATCCTCACTGGCGCCTTGAAAGATAGTGGTAGGGCCACAGTGGTGGGAACCAAAACCTTTGGCAAGGGTCTGGTGCAAACTATCTTTCCTCTGGCCAGTGGCGGCGCTATCTCTCTTACAACCCAGAGCTATCTAACAGCAGGTGGCACAGCTATCAATAAGGTGGGGATCGAGCCCCACGTAAGCGTGCCTGTGCCGGAAGAAGAGCTCTCGGAGGAGGGATTGCCTGTGGCTCTGTGGACAAGGGAAGAGGCAGAGCTCAAAAGTGGGGACAAAACAATTACAGTTCCAGCTGAGTCCCAGCTTGAGGTAATTAGTCGGGATAAGGACAAGGAACGCTGGCAGGTTAAATACAAGACAGGGGAGAGTGTATATACAGGCTGGATCAGTGAGGAGAAGCTGCAACAATTCAACCCTGTTGATGTACAGCTGAACAAAGCAATTGAGGTTCTGGCATCCCAGATCTCTGGAATGCAGCTAAAGCAGGCAAGCTAATGCGAGGTGGTAGTTGATGAAACGCTTGTATCGCTCAAAAGATCAAAGAATTGTGGGCGGGGTCTGTGGTGGCCTTGCCATTTACTTCGGACTTGATGTTTTTCTAGTGCGGCTCTTGTGGGTACTCCTCAGCTGTTTTGCAGGCACAGGCATTTTTGTCTATTTGGCCCTGTGGGCGGTTATTCCCTCTGAGGAGGCAGCCTGGCAGAGGGGCGGGGTTATTGATTTACAAACCCCCGAAGATCTTGCTAAAAGAAGGACAGCTGTGGGCACAGCTCTGATTGTGGTGGGCGTTGTGCTGCTTCTAGAGCAGTTTATACCATGGTTCACCTGGCGCAACCTGTGGCCTGTGCTCTTTATAGGTGCAGGTGCATGGTTGCTCTTCTGGCGGCGATAGGAGGGATTGAGATGGAGAACAAGAACTTTTTAATCGGTGTTTTATTGGTGGCAATCGGGGTGCTTTTTCTTTTAAGCAACTTTGGTATTTTAACAGCTGAGATCTGGCCACTTCTGATCAAGTTCTGGCCTGTGGTCCTGATTTGTGCAGGCCTCCTCACTGTGGATCAATCTGGCAAATGGGGAATGTACATCTCCTTAGCCCTTGTGATCGCGGTTTTGGTGGGAGTCGTCTACTACAGCTTCTCAGGACTGGGCAGCACTTTTCCTGGCCGGAGGATGTGGTAGAAAAGGAGTTTTAAGAGACAAAGGAATATTCGCATTTGAATGGAGGACAGGCTCTTTTTGTGGAGCCTAAAGATGGATGAAAGAAAAAATCGCATTGGCGTCACTAGGGTGCGCCAAAAACCAGGTTGACAGTGAAGTGATGCTGGGACTTTTGCAAGAGGCCGGCTACGAAATCATAAATAATCCCAAAGACGCTGATCTGCTCATCGTCAACACATGTGGCTTCATCACTGATGCCAAAGAGGAGAGCATCGAGAAAATCTTGGAGTTTGCGGCCCTCAAGGAAGAGGGGCCTCCTCGTGCTTTGGTGGTAACCGGTTGCTTAAGCCAGCGCTACAGGAGTCAACTAGCCCAGGAGCTCCCTGAGGTGGATTGCTTTTTAGGAGTTAACCAGATCCCACAAATTGTTACCACAGCAGAGGCGCTACTTTCAGGCAAAAAATCAGAGCCCGAAGAGAGCGAGCTTTACCTCTATACAGGCCAGGAGCCCAGGCTCCTCACCACGCCCCCCTCGACAGCCTTGCTTAAGCTGGCCGAAGGCTGCAATAACCGCTGCAGCTATTGCGTGATTCCCTCTATCCGGGGCCCATACCGCAGCAGGCCCATGGAAGAGATTGTATCTGAGGCCCAAAGGCTTGCCGCGCAGGGTACCCGGGAGCTGATCTTAGTTGCCCAAGATACAAGTTTCTACGGCACTGATCTTTATGGGAAAAGTCACCTACCAGAGCTTCTCGGGGAGCTTGCCCGCATTCCGGAGCTGGTCTGGATTCGGCCTCTGTATTTTTATCCCAGCAGGATCACAGATGAATTACTTGAGGTGCTGTTGCGATCACCTCAAGTAATTCATCTGTGA
>DIQB01000014.1:68492-69861 GCA_002427165.1 Firmicutes bacterium UBA5473 | reverse complement strand
AGGTTGGATAATAATAAGAGCTCATTTTGAGGCCACGGGTGTTTTTGTCTTATGTAAGATCAGGGTTATTCCGCAATTCACTTAAAGCACGCTTTTGCACAACCACATAGCGTTCCATATATTTTCCTACAGTGATCTCAGCGGCAGACTCAAGATATTTCGCCAAATCGAGCTTAAGCACGCTTTTGCCCAATTGCTGAAGTGGAGGTAGCTGCGGTAGCGGGCAAAGGGGATCGCCACCTAGACTATCGGGCGCAAAAACACGACAGCCCCCACAATGCACGCGAGCATCACAGATTCCGCACTGACTATCTCGAAATGTAGGGCTTTGGCGGAAAGCACGATATTGCTTTAGAACCTTTGCCCCCTGCCAAATTTGCGCAGGATCGTCCGTGAGGAGATTTCCCGCTAAATGAGAAGGCGCGATCAGTTGAGAGCAGGGAAAGGCTGAAGCCTGGGGCGTCAGAGCCAAAATTCTCTCCCCAGCCACACAGCCCCTCAATCCCCGGGCTTCGGAGGCAGCAGGAGACAATTCGCTTGCAAAAAAACTGAGAGCACAGTCCAGCCGCAGATTTAGCTGAGGATTCTTCTCGGCAAGCTCCCAGAGGGTGCTTTGAAAGGCCACAAGAGAATCTAGTTTGGGATGCTCCTCCTCCCAGCGGTCTAGTGTTGCGGGTGGCTTGTAGCGAAGGAGAGTGAGATTTTCAAACCCAGCAGCTTGAAGCTGCTTACAAAGCCTGGGGAAATTAGTTAAAACTGTTTTGCTGAGCATGAGGTTTGCACCAATAACTATGCCGGATCGTTCTGCCCATCCGACGAGCTTTTGCAGCTTGGGTGTTTCCTCCTCTGGCTTTGTGAGCAGCCTTCCATGATTGATTCCAATCTGGAGTGCTGTAACGCTTCCGGCTAGAGTCTGTAAAGTTGAATCAGCAATTTCATTCATCCCTGTGGTTATGTGCACTACCAACCCCTTCTCTTTGGCCCTGCTAGCGATTGCTGCCAGATCAGATCGCAGTAGTGGCTCACCTCCGCCAATTGAGAGCTGAAACACCCCCCACCCGGCTAATTTATCCACAAGTCTTAAAGCTTGGGTTGTTGTGAGCTCTCCTTTAAAATCATCTCTGTATCGGGCTGCATAACAATCAGGACAGCTATTATTGCAGCGGTAGGTAATTGCCCAATGCACTGTCTCAGGTGCAGTGAGGCATTTCGTTTTAGGCCACTGCAAGGAGAGCTCATTCCAAACTGGCTTTTGCTTTGGATGAGAGCGTACATGGCATAAAATGCCCAACTGCAAAAGCTCACGAAGTAGCTTTCCTCTAGACTCTTCAGAACCACCCGCCAGGTCCTCTTCTTTGCACGGGCCCTG
>DIQB01000014.1:57870-68241 GCA_002427165.1 Firmicutes bacterium UBA5473 | reverse complement strand
TTTTTTGAAAAAGCAATCCCCCCAAAGTGCTCCCTGCGGAGTCGAACTCCTGGCGCCAAAGTGAACAGTGGGGTAAGGTTTACAAAATGCATCTCTCTCTCCTCTTTTTGCAATAAAGGACGGTACTCTGATTGCACAGTACCGTCCTTTAAGCTTAACTTGGCATTTTACTGGGACTGGGGGCTTTAACCACAAAGAACTCTAAAGTGTCCTCGAACTGGTTGGAGACGTTCATTTTTGTTTTATAAGGAATAGTGATGATGGATCCTCTAGGATAATTATGCTCCTCTTGTTCATCTAGCTGGAGGGTAATTGTCCCCCGGACTACCAACATATAAACATTAGAATTAGAATAGTGCTGGGGCAGAGCCTCGGACTTTGTGAGAATCATATGGTTGATGTCAAGATTCTCATCGCTGATAATCCGCTCGATCACCTTTTCATCTGCTTGCGTGAAGGAAAACTGCTTCTCAATCATGGTTTTCGCCTCCCTCGCCTATTTATAATGCCTTGGCAAACTCCTCACCGAAGCTAATACAGTCCGCTGTTGCCTTCTCATCTGGAGACCATAGGGTGCGGATTCCATCGTTGACCAGTGCAAAACCGGATTTCTCTAAAGACTCGTTTATTTGTTTTACAGCCTCTCCACTCCAACCATAGCTGCCGAAAGCTGCGGCTTTCTTACCCTTAAATTTCAGTCCCCGGATCATCTCAAGTAACCCTGCGATGGAATAGAGGTGCCCATTGTTGATCGTTGATGAGCCCACTAAAATTGCCTTTGATCGGAAGACCTCTGTCAAGATATCATTTTTATCTTCTTTAGCTGCATTATAAATTTTGATGGTTACATCGGGGTCTACTTGGGCTATACCCTGAGCTATGGCCTCGGCCATCTTCCGTGTTGCCTCCCACATACTATCGTAGATGAGGGTAATCTGATTTTCCTGATATGCATCAGCCCACTTCAGGTATTGCTCTACGATCTGGGCTGGATTGTCGCGCCAGATAATACCGTGGCTGGGGCAGATCAGATTCAAGGGTAAATTTAACCCCAGAAACTCCTCTATCTTCCGCTTTACCTGGGGGCTGAAGGGAGTAAGAATATTGGTATAGTATTTGAGAGCCTCATGGTACAGCTCGCATTGATCTACTTTATCATTGTAGAGGGACTCTGACGCATAGTGCTGACCGAAAGCATCATTGCTGAAGAGAATATTCTCACCTGTCAAATATGAGAACATAGTATCTGGCCAGTGAAGCATAGGTGCCTCCACAAAAACTAGTTTATTTGCACCCAGCTCGAGAGTATCACCGGTTTTCACTGTTACGAAATTCCAGTCCTGATGATAATGGCCTTTGAGTATTTTTGCGCCATTTGCTGTGCAGTAGACAGGTGTATCTGGAATCTCCCGCAATAGCTCTCCCAGTGCCCCGCTATGATCAACTTCAGCGTGATTGGCCACAATATAGTCGATTTCTTCCAGATCAATCTCCTGCTTTAGCTTGGCCACAAAATCCTTGCTGTAGGGGCTCCAAACTGTATCGATTAACACAGTCTTCTCATCGCGAATTAAATATGAATTGTATGATGAGCCTCTGTGGGTGGAATATTCATCCCCATGAAACCTGACAAGCTCCCAATCAATCTTGCCTACCCATGTTACCTTCTCTGTTATTTTTCTTCCCATAGTAACCCACCTCTCTTTATAGTCCAATTTTACCAACTTTTCCTCTAGAAGACAAGCTCTATTCCACACCTCTGAAAAAATGTCCACCCGTTACAGGAGTCCCCCAAAGCTGCTCTAGCTCCTCACGCAGCCCCGCTCGCGGCCGATAGTGTGACCTCTCCCAGGCAAGGTCTAATTCCTCCCGATGGAGGGCAACTATTTGCTGTAGAGACCCAGGGTCCCCAAATGGCGCCTCTAACCTCAGCACAGAGAGCCCCAGCTTTAAAATAGTGGGCAGCTCCTCTAAAACCGAGAGCTGATGGCCATTGTAGATGGTGGTAATGCAAGATGCATCTTTTGTCAGAGGTAGTTTTACCCCCATCCGGTCTTGCAAAAACCACATGCCCTTTTGGCAGGGCATCTTCCCACTGCACTGCATGGAATTGGTCTCTTTCCGTGGGGAGGTAGCACTGCCCACTGGACAATGCCGGGTTATCATCAGCGGCAAGCTCCCGCCTACTATGGCCTCAAACGAACCTGTACTATGCTGGAGGATATCTCGCATCTGCTCGTGGCGCAGCTCCACAGAGAGGGTAACTCTCTCGATTCCCTCTTGAGTTAAGAGCCCAGCAGCCTGGCTATTGGTCACATTGAAACCAAAGTCACCGGTCAAAGGTAAACCCAACTTGCGGGCAGGCTCCAGCTGTCCTAGATGTCCCACCAAAATGCCCGCGAGATCTGGGGCATATTTTTCAGTAATCTCAAGGAGCCTTGCTGTTTCTGCCTGGGTACTGATCCTGGGCCAGGCCACAGCAGCCTTGCATCCTGCTCTATTGATCTGGGAGATGGTCTCTGCTAAATCTGGCAACTCAGCTGGGAGGTAAATTAGATCTGCCCCACCCGCTAGCGCTGCCTGCCATAACCCCTCCCCTGCTCTCACAGCTAAAAGTGGCTTTTGTCTATTGCCAGTAACAGGTGAGGGGGAAGGCGGAGAGAACTCCGGTGGAAGGGCGCGAACTGCGCGTATTTTCCGGCTTAAAATCGCCACTGCCTCACGGCGCAGGCGATTGAGCTCACTCGGTGGCAGCGCAATCTTGCCCTCCAGCTCCAAAATTAGTTCTGCACCGATAAAGGGAGTATCACCGAGTTTAAACAGATGCCGGGCTGCGATCTGGCCATCTAAAGCTCGCTTTTGTGCACGCTGAGCCTTTGCCTCGCCTCGCACTTCCACCTCTTGTCCTAAAGCGCTACCCAAAAGCGTAGGCTCCTCCCCTATTTTCCCCTTGAGGGTGAAGGAGAGGGGGATTGGTTTTATGCTTTCGTATGAAGCAGTAGCACGCTCCAGAAGTCTCCTGTCTGCTGTGCGAAAGACCCGATCACCCTCCCCTATCCTCCCTTCAATCTCCACCCAAACTCTTTGTCCGGCTTTGGCTTCCTTGAGGCTCTTGCCCCTCTCATCGGTCATTTTCTCTACAGTGGCCCCAACTCTTCCTTTTGAGACCCAAACCTCAATCCCATCTCCCAGTACCAAGGGTTGATCTAGGGCAATGAGGGCTTGTCCACGCGGGTAGCGGTATTCCCGAATTCTGCCCAGTGGCACTCCGCGGTTGTTAGGCCGCTGATAGCTCATCAAGCGCGCTCCTGGATTTTCAAACAGATAACCTGTGGAAAAACCCCGATTGAAGATCGAGAGTAAATCCCGATCTGTTGGCAGGTGTTTGCCTGCAGCCAAATTATCTAAGGCTTCTCTGTAGATTCGCACCACAGTGGCTACATATTCAGGCCTTTTCATCCGGCCCTCAATTTTCAGTGACGTAACATTAGCCTCAGCAAGCTTGGGGAGAGCTGGCAGATAGCATAAATCTTTAGGGCTTAGAAGATAGCCTGCCCTAGCCTCCCCTCCCCGGGGATCGATGAGGGTATAGGGGAGCCTGCAGGGCTGGGCGCAGCGGCCGCGATTGCCACTGCGTCCCCCAATCAGGCTACTGAAAAGACACTGGCCACTATAGGAGATGCACAGGGCTCCATGGATAAAGACCTCAGTTTGAATGCCCACGTTCGAGATGGCCTCAATTTCATCTAGGGAGAGCTCTCGGGCCAAGACTATGCGCTCCAGGCCCAGCCCTGCCAGATAGTGGGCAGCATTCTCCTCGTGGATGGTCATCTGGGTGCTAGCGTGAAGTGGAAACTGAGGCAAAGAAGCTCGCAGGGCTGAGATCAGCCCCAGATCTGTCACAATCAGAGCATCCACACCCAGCTGGTAAAGCTGGGCTGCATAATCTACAGCACCAGCTAGCTCCTCTTCTCGCAGAAGCGTATTTAAGGTCACGTACAGTTTTGCCTTTTGGCTATGGGCGAGTAGCACTGCCTCCTCAAGCTGATGCAGGTCGAAGTTGTCTGCACTTTGGCGAGCACTGTAGTCTTTGCCACCTACGTAGACTGCATCTGCGCCGTTATTTAAGGCAGCCAGGAGGGCATCCCTGCCTCCAGCTGGTGCTAATAATTCCATCTACCTTTTAACCCTCATCAGCCCGGAGCAGGTGAGAATCTCAACGCCTTGGCGTTCGATTCTGTCTAGAATCAGGTTCATGCCCAAAGAATCGCTGGCAATGTGCCCTGCGATTACCACATTGACGTGGTGGGCTTTGGCCTGCTCTAAATTTTTCTCACTGATGTGCATACCAACAATTGTACCGATGCCCTTTTGTGCGAGATGCGCAAAGATCTCTTTAGAGCCACCTGTACCGCCTGTCATATCTACGAAAACACGGCCTGCACGGCGCTTTTTGTCTCCTGAGACCACTCGCATTCCCATTTTTTGTTTGGCTGCTAGCTGATATTCAGGCTGCTCCAAGAGTAGATCCATTACGTCCCCTACAGTTCGGGGCTCTTGCGCATCGAAAATCTTCTGAAGGAAGGTGGTCACCATGTTGTCTGCTGGGGAGTGGCAATTCATAAAAGGAAACCCCAATAGTCGCGCTCCATCGATGGCCCGGTTGTGGTTCACAGGCAAAATTCCTCGGGCTACCTCTGCGATTCTCTCGTCCATAATACCCTGGGCGAGAGCTATAGGTACACCAAAGCGGTGGAGGATCTCCTCTTGCATTTTCATTACCTCCGCGAGCCCTGCCAAGGCTATACCTTCGGGGTGGTGGGCGAAGATGAGGTCAATTGGCTGGCCACTCTTAGATAGCTCTTGGGCCAGGAGGACTTCCCCCAGCTCCATATCGATGCCAGTGAGAAGGCGACTGATTTCCTCATCGCCCTGGCCATTGAGAATCCTAGTGTCGCTGTAGGGGTTGGAGAGGGTTTCCTGATCAAAGTATGTTTGCTCCTTTGGAGGCAGACTCTCGAACTCTCGTCTCGCGTCGGCTAGGGCAGCGTAGACTTCGCTCTCGCCTCTAGGATCTGCTTGCTTTCCTAACTCTATCACTAATTGGTAAATCTCTCGTAATTTCATTATGGTCACTCCAATCAAAGATTTGTATAAAGATCTTCTGGCTTCAGATCTTGCCTAGGTGAGGCATAGAACTGGCCTTGGCTATTGAGGGTGGCATAAATTACAGAGCGGGGATGGTCAAGCCCGAGCTTTGCAAGTTCCCCCAAAAGCCACTGGTATGTTAATTGGGCCTTATCTAGGTTGCCATAGAGTACTTCCCCATCGATAATCAAAGGTACTGGAATCCCCTCATAGCTAGTTTCAATGTTAAGATCTTGGGGCGTCACAGGCCGCAGTTGGGATTTTTTCACAACGCTAATCTGGCCTGAACACTCCAAGATGGCATACTCCACCTCGGAAATATCGGCAATATCTTTTTGCCGGAGATGTGCCAGGAGATCATTGACATTATAGCGTAAATTACGCAGATTGCCATCAAGAATTTGCCCATTGCGAACCACAATTGAGGGGCTGCCATTGATTGCACTCCGCAGCCAAGTGCTTTTGAGGGAAAGAAAGGAAAAGATGATCTCAATGGCAGCCAGGGTTGCGATGGGAATTAAGGCGTGGGAGAAGGTGATGGAGGTATCCTCCAGGGGAAGCGCAGCTAGCTCCGCAATCATAATGGCTACCACAAAGTCGAAGGGGGATAATTGGCCGATCTCTCTTTTCCCCATCAACCTGATCACCAAAAAAACAAACGCGTACATCAGTAGCGTCCGCAAAAAATGGTTCATCTGCCAGCCTCCTTTGTTTTCTCCCCCTATTATCCCCCGCCTTTCTGCTTCTCTATCCTCTTTTGGATGGAATTCAAACTGTATGTATTGAGAATGTCCTCGGACACAAGGCCTGCTCTGCCTGCAACCTTCAGGGCCCAGTGAATTTGCCCCAAGTTATCTCGGCTGTGGGCATCTGTGTTGATGGCGATGGGGATTCCCCGGGCCTTTGCCGCTCGCAGGTTGTCTGCCCCCAGATCCAGGCGATCCGGATTTGCATTCAGCTCTAGGGCCACATGGTACTTTTCCGCCAAACTGAGAAGTTTTTCCATGTCCACAGCCAAGGCATCCCGCCTTCCCAGAAGCCTGCCTGTGGGATGAGCTAAGATAAAAATTGCACCTGTGGAAAGGGCACGTTCTAGTCGCTCCATAATTTTCCCTTGGGGCTGGCCAAAACCTCTGTGGATTGCCCCTACCACAAGATCCAGCTCTGAGAGAACTTCAGGGGGATAATCCAACTGTCCCTCTCCCCCGATCTCAAGCTCAATTCCTCGCAGGAGCTTGCAGCCGCCATTTTGATTGAGCTTCTCGATCTCCTGGTTCCGGGCTTGTAGTCTCTCCACAGAAAGCCCTCCTGCGATCCCCAGTGTCCTGCTATGATCGCAGATGGCAAGATATTCGTAGCCTAAAGCCTGTCCTTTTGCCTGAAGTTGAGCTAGAGTGTGAATGCCATCGCTCCAGTTGGAGTGGACGTGGAAGTCCCCGCGAAAAAGAGCGGGCTCAAGTGGCTGTGGCAAGGCTCCCCTCCGGGCCAGAGCAACTTCATCTGTGCCCCAGCGGTTCTGGGGCGGTATCCAGGGGAGATCCACAGACAAATAGAGCTTCTCTTCGCTTTGAGGATCCGCTGGCAACTCTCCCAGCTCTTCCACAAGTTTCAGATGTTCTTCAGGCCCTGTCTCCTGCCACAGGGTACGAAAGAAAGCTTCTTTGGTTGTGGCTGTGATCTTTACAGCCAGTCCGCCGCGAAGCTCCAATGTAAGTTTTTCGCGCTTAATTTTTGCTACGTTTGGCAGACCGGATAAGTATTCGGCAAGCTCCAGCTTCGAGAGAGTGGTGGCAACCACTAGCTCTGCTTCAACTGCCAGCTCCTCTCCCCGCCTGATTGCGCCTGCAATTGCTACATTTTCAATCTGGGGCAACTCCCCGAGTAGATCGCATAATTCTTGGGCTAGGCTTTCGGCTATGGGCCCGGGGAAGGCAAGCCCATCCCGTGCTCTGGCAACTGCACGCTTCAGCTCCAATTCCCCTTTGGGACCCATCTGCGGCATTGTGCGCACTTGCCGCTTTTTGATTGCAGCCTCAAGTTCACCTAAGTTCTCTATTCCCAGCTCTCTGTGGAGCCTACCCACAAGCCGCGGCGAGATCCCAAGGGAGACAAGATTCATCAGGTCATCGCCAACTTGGGCTTCAAGCTCATGATAAAGGGTCAATGTGCCAGTAGCCAAGAATTCTAGAACGTTGGCTTTCAGGCTAGGGCCGATGCCAGGAATTTTCTCTAGCTGGCCTGTGGCGTGAAGGTCGCCTAAAGAGAGAGGGCTTTTGCTGATGTTTCTGGCTCCCCTACGGTAGGCTGCGGCCCGGTGGGGGTTCTCTCCCATAATTTCTAGCAAATCTGCAGTTTTTTGCCACAACTGGGCAAGCTGAAGGTTATCCATTAAATTAACTCCCCTGGATTGGTAAATTTTGGTTGGGGCCTTGCGAGGAGATTGCCGATGGTCAAAAAGCAGAGGTCTCCCAATAGCGCCAGGGGCTCTAGCAACAGAGCTTCCTGCCAGAGGGAGCTGTGGAAAAAGTGGGGCAGGCGACTCAAAAATGAAGCCACCAGCCCCAACCAAAGCAATGTTTTAGCTAAAGACAAAGCTACCCCTGCCAATGAGTTCAAAGGGAGCAGGAGTCTCGGCAGGATTTTTTGCAAAACCCTCCCCAGGTACTTTCCTGCCCAAAGCAGGAGCAAAACTGGAGTTACCAGAGCCAGAATCTGGGCTAGCTGGAGATTGGGGATGATAGAATTCCAAAACTCAAGGCAACTGTGGCTAAAAGAGGCCAGGGCCCAGGGCAAAAGCAGGAGCACTGCCAAAGACCCCAGCTCTGCCAGAGCGCCCCGGCGCCAACCTGAGACCAAAGAGAGGAGAAGAATCAAAAGGATTACCAGATCTACTGGACTCATGATTGCTCCTTGGCTGTTACGAACTCCAGCACTTGTTCATACTCCTGTTCTAGCTCTCCTAGCTCTTGAGCAAGGTTTAAAGAGACCAAGATCAAAAGCTGCACTGTGGATAGCCCTCTGCCTGCTGCCTGGTTGATCTGGGACTGCACTTTCTCCTCTATGGCCTGGGCCCTCTCTTCGGAAAGATCGCAGCGGAGTTTATATTCTTCCCCAGACACCTG
The DNA here is from genome assembly GCA_002427165.1 of Firmicutes bacterium UBA5473. Taxonomy (GTDB): domain Bacteria; phylum Bacillota; class DTU084; order DTU084; family DTU084; genus UBA5278. Next base: position 59,971 of record DIQB01000014.1, on the reverse strand, counting down.
GAGCGTAATTCTCATCGATTCTCCCCCCTCAACTTTTTTCTGTGAACTAGCGCAAAGAAATGCCAAAAGGTGCTAGCTTTGCTATAATCTTCGCCTCTAGCTCCTCGATCTCCTGTTCCTGAATAGTCCGCGCTCTAGAGCCTAGCTTCAGCCGATAGGCCAAAGAGCGCATGCCAGATGGCACCTGAGAGCCTGCATACAAGTCAAATAGCTGGATTGACTCGAGTAGCTCTCCACCTTCTTGGGCAATTAATTCCTGAACCTTTTGGGCTGGGATTTCATCTGGTACTAAAAGGGCCAGATCTCGGAGGCTAAATGGGAACCGGGGCAGGGGCTCAAACAGAGTTACCTCAAGGCTACGCTCCGGCCAGAGGTTCTGTAGATCTAGCTCCGCCACCTGTGTGCCCCGATCCAAATCCCAGGCCTCGGCAATGTTTGGTGCTAGTTCTCCGAAAATACCCACCACCTTGGAATTCACTATCATCGCAGCACTGCGGCCGGGATGAAGTGCCGCAGCTAGATTCAATAGATCGGCCTTCTGTTCTAGCTCTTGGGGTCTGGCCAGCTGCCAGTTGGTGATTTGCAAAGCGTGCAGACAGCGCTCCACAAGCCCCTTTATTGTGTAGAAGTCAACTTCATTCTCTTGCCAACGCCACGAGGCGGGGCTAAGAAGACCTGCCAGCACAATCCCCAATCTTCCCTCTTCCTGGGGCACATCTCCCCTTCTGAAGACCTTGCCCAGTTCGAACAGAGCTAAATTTTCCTCTTGGCGAGCTCTATTGTGAGCTGCAGCATGAAGGAGCCAAGGCAAAAGTGTAGTGCGCATCAGGCTCTGCTCCTCGCTGAGGGGATTTGTAACACGAATTGCATCGCCTAAAGGGGTATTGCTCAGTGCCATTTTCTCAAGGAAGGCAGGGCCAAAAAAGCCGTAGCTGAGGGCCTCGCTGAGGCCTAGCTGAATTAAGGTCCTTCTTGCTTCCTCTTGCCACGCCTCTTGAGGCTGGGGAGCACCTTGGCTGGCTGCGCCCCGGGGCAAGGTGGCTGGGATTTTTTCAAAGCCCCAGAGCCGTGCAACCTCCTCTAGCAGATCGCATGGACGCTCCAGATCACCGCGGCGATGTGGTATCGTCACCTGCCAGGTTCCGCGCGTTAAGGTTCCCTCAATCCCAAGTCTTCGGAAGATCTCCTTCACTTCTTCTGTGGGGATTTGGACGCCTAAAGTGCTGTCGATGTATTGTCGTGAGATCTCAATAGTTCGCTTTTGAGTTGGCACCCCAGAGCTGAGTTTGTCGATATAGCCTTTGGCAGTTGTGGCCCCTGCTAGCTCCTCAAATAGCTGAGTAGCTCTTTGAATTGCTAGAGCGGGCAGGTAAGGATCCACTCCCCGTTCAAAGCGAAGGGAGGATTCTGAGGCCAGCCCCAAGGCCCGGGAGGTTCTGCGCACACTGCCGCGGGCAAAGCTTGCAGACTCCAGCAAAATCTGAGTTGTCCCCTCTCCTACCTCAGCCCGATCACCACCCATGATCCCAGCGACGCAAACAGGATCCTGTTCATCTGCGATTACAAGCATCTCGTCTGTCAGCTTTCGGATCTGTTTATCTAAGGTGACCATAGTCTCGCCTTTCTTAGCCCGTCTGACGATCACGCGGCCACCTGCTAGTTTTTCATAGTCAAAGGCATGGAGGGGTTGACCATACTCCAGCATTACGTAATTTGTGATGTCCACCACATTATTGATGGGACGCATGCCTGAGGCGAGGAGACGCTGCTGCATCCAGCTGGGAGAAGGTCCGATTTTTACATCAGTAAATAACCGGGCCATGTAGCGGGGACACAGATCTTCGGCTAGCACCTCTACTCTCGCACTATCTTTTATTTGCCCACCTGTCTCTTGGAGTTTGGGCTCAGAGAGCTTCAGCTCGGTCCCAGTTAAGGCTGCAACTTCCCGGGCGATCCCCAGCATGCTTAGGCAGTCTGGTCTGTTTGCAAGGATTGAGACGTCTAAAACCCAGCTATCGAGACCCAGATGCGCTGCTAGATCCTCACCAGGTGTGCCTTGTGCTAGAAGGAGTAGACCTTCATGTCCCCCTGGCAGGCCTAG
>DIQB01000014.1:52693-57753 GCA_002427165.1 Firmicutes bacterium UBA5473 | reverse complement strand
ATATGTCCCCCTGGCAGGCCTAGTTCCGTGGAAGAGCAGAGCATACCATGAGATTCTACACCACGCAGTTTCGCCCGTTTGATCTTAAAGCCACCTGGAAGAAGCGCACCTGGCAGTGCCAGTGGCGTGAGGATCTGGGGGGCAACATTGGCTGCGCCGCAAACTACTGTATATGTTCCCCGCTCCCCTGCATCCACGCCGCAGACTGTGAGTTTATCTGCATTGGGGTGAGGCTCAACTGAGGTAACTTTTGCTACAACTACATTTTCCAGATCCGCACCCAGATAGCTGACTCCTTCCACCTCAAGCCCTGCCATGGTAAGTTTATCCGCAAGCTCTTGGGGAGTCCAGGGAAAGTTTACATATTCTTTCAACCAATTAAGTGGTACTAACATCTCTTTTGCCCTCCTTGAAACTGCCTTAGAAAGCGCAGGTCGTTTTCAAAGAACAGGCGGATATCGCCAATACCAAAAAGGAGCATAGCGATCCGCTCTACGCCCACGCCAAAAGCAAAGCCTCCAACTTCAGCTGGATCATAGTTAACCTGCTCTAGCACTTTAGGATGTACCATGCCAGATCCTAAAATCTCAAGCCAGCCTGTGTTACTACAGACCCTGCAGCCAGAGCCGCCGCACATCAGGCACGAAATATCAACTTCTGCACTGGGCTCTGTGAAGGGGAAGTATGAGGGGCGAAAGCGCACAGGTCGTTTGCTGCCAAAGAGCTGATGGAGGAAATGCTCCAATGTCCCCTTAAGATCGGCAAAGGTGATATTGCGGTCGATGAGCAGTCCCTCCACCTGATGAAACATAGGCGAGTGGGTGATATCTGCATCACAGCGGTAGACTGCACCGGGGGCAATAATCCGCACAGGCGGCGCTTGCCTTTCCATGGTGCGAACCTGCACAGGTGAGGTTTGGGAGCGGAGCAGATAACCACCTGGCAGAAAGAAGGTGTCTTGCATATCACGAGCTGGGTGATCTGCTGGCACATTTAAGGCTTCGAAGTTATAATAATCAGTTTCGATCTGGGGACCTGCTACTACCTGGTAGCCCATACCGATGAAGATCTCTTGGATTCTGTCTAGAACTTGATTTAGGGGATGGCGCGTGCCTAAGGGGAAAGGTTTGCCAGGCAGGGTAATATCAATTTTCTCCTCTGCCAGCTCCTGGATCAGGGCTGCCGCTTTCAGTTCCTCAGCTCGCTCAATGATAGCTTTATTGATCCTGTCTCGGACCTGATTTGCCAGCTCCCCGATTCTGGGTCGCTGGTCGGCTGGGAGTTTGCTGATCCCACGGAGGATGGATGTTAGGTCTCCTTTTTTACCAAGGATTTTTACCCGCAGCTCCTCCAGTTCTTTTGCGGATCTGGCCTCAGCGAGGCGGCCCAGAGCCTTTTGACGTAATTGTTCAATTTGTTCTTTCACGATCAAACCTCCTCATATAAAAAAACCGAGCTCCTCCCTGTCAGGGACGAAAGCTCGGACTTCCGCGGTACCACCCCGTTTGGCCCACTGGGCCCAACTCGCGCTTCGATAACGGTGAAGAGACCGTCCCAACTTACTGAGTCTAACCGTTAGGTTGGGAAGCTCAGGAGCGAACTTCAGACGGCTCTCCTCAGAGGGCTCTCAGTCAGTGGCCACTCCTCCCTGGTGGGGACAGTTTACGCCTTACTTTTCTCCATCCTTGCCTTTAGCCTATGTTTGGAATGCTATCGGGGGTGGAAAGTTGCCTGTAGATAATATATGCGGTTATGGAGCCTGTGACCTCAAATACCTTCCAGAAAAAATCAGCGGTCAACACAGGGAACCACACCCTTCCCACAGTTTTCCGAAACCCGTATCTTGAATTAATTATAGCATAACGGATTTGGGAATACAAGCAGCTTTCTCAGGGAAAAAATCCTAACTCAGTTAAGTTTTTTGGCTACCTCCGCGACTCTCATCCCCAAAAACTCCGCAGTGGCCAGGTTCTTCTCCCCAGGTGCCACTTGTACATCATCTCCTGTGATGGCAACGGGACCGTACGGAGAGCCGGACTGGGAGACTGCGGGATGCTCATAGCTTGTCCCCACGATAATTATTCCGTGATGGAGAAGGGGCTAGAGGCATGGAATAGAGGGTTGTCTCTACACCACCGTGGTGCTACCTGCTGAGGTGAAAACACCTAGCAGGTTTGCCAGCGAGCTTACCCTCGAGCCACAGAGGCACTGTAGAGTCAATAAACTGGCTGTGCGCTCATGTTGCCGAAATGACAAGGACTGCCGATGATGAGGCCATCTATGCCCTCCAGATCCTTTTCTGTGGCTACAGGCAAATCTGCCATTTCCTCCTGGACCTGGGCATAGAGGGGGGTTTTGGCAATTTCTCTGATTGTTTCTGGAGGGATTGTTTCCGTAACCCTACGCAAAATGGCTTCTCCCCCTGCCGTCTCCACACCCCGCTTTTCCTCCTTTGCTTGTCCCCAATATTTTTAAAAAAAGGCAGGAAAATTCCTGCCTTCCCTTTTATTGTTCTTGTTTTGCAATAGCGAATGGAGTATCTCCGCTGCAGCAGTTAATGTTGATCACCACAGAGCCACCCTGATTTTGAATTACAACCTGCCCGCAGTTTGGTGAACACTCATTATCGTGATGCCGACCCATTATAATTCCTCCTTTGCCCATAGGGGCCACTTTTTTGGTGTTTCTTTCTCGTCAGAGCCAGCTCCGGCTGGTGTTTCTTCCTCAGATACTGTGTCCGATTCACTACAGGGGGTCCAAACGTTACCCTGGCAGCAGTTGATGTTGATCACACAAGAGCCGCCGCCATTATTAATTACCACTTGACCGCAATTTGGTGAACAGGGTGCAACTTTGCCCATGGATGGCTCCTCCTTTCGGCTTTCTTACTGCTATCATATGCCAAAAGAAGAAAGATGTGCCTAGGCTTCCTCTAAATTCATTTTCCCTGTTACAACTGATCGTCGCCAGCGTCCCGTGCGATAATACAAATAGCTTAGAGTCAAACCAAAGATGGGTCCGATGGCCATGGAAATCCAGACGCCTCTGCTTCCTAGCCCCACTGTGTTGGCTAGGTAGTAGGCTAAAGGTACCCGGATAAACCAAAGGGAGATAATGCTTGTGATCATGGTGGCAATGGTGTCACCGGCTCCGCGCAGGAGGCCATTGATCACAAACATGATCCCAAAGGGGATGTAGGAAAAAGCAAGGATACGTAGGAACTCCCTGCCCACTGCCATTACAGCCTTATCTTTTGTAAAGACAGAGAGCCACAGATTGGGGGCAACAAATAGAAGTAGGCCTACGCTGGCTGCAATTGCAACCACCAACAAAACACTCCAGTAGAGGGTCTTCTGGGCTCGTTTCATTTTCCCTGCGCCCATATTTTGCCCTGCCACAGCACTTGTAGCCAATGAAAGTGACATAATGGGCATGAAGGCGAATCCCTCAAGTCTCGTGCCCACGGCAAAGGCAGCTACAACTACAGTGCCGAAACTATTAATTAGCGAGTTTACAACCAGCTGCCCCATAGAGACCACGCTTTGCTGAATCCCTGCAGGAAGCCCAATTTTGAAGGTTTTCCCAATTATGCCCCAATCTGGTCGAAAGCCCTGCCAGTTTCCCGTCAGGCCCTTTTCGTGTAAGTATTTCATCCCCAGCCAAGCAGAAATCGCCTGGGAAATCACTGTAGCCAGGGCAGCTCCTGCTACTCCCATCCTTGGGATTGGGCCGAGACCAAAGATCAAAATCGGATCTAAGATGATGTTGATTACTGTAGCATAGGCCAAATAAATTAAAGGAGTTTTAGAATCTCCCAATCCTCTCAAAATTGCGCCCAGTACATTATAGAGGAACATGAACAACAGACCACTGAGGAAGATCACAAGATACGAGGATGCATCAGCTAACAGTTCCTGGGGTGTGTTTATAAGCTCCAATAGTTGCCGATGAAAAACAACCCCGATAATTGAGACAAGAATGCCCCCTGCCACCAACAGTACCAAGGAATTTTGGATAGTTTTCTGTACCATATCCTCCTCTTTAGCACCAAAATACTGTGCTACCATCACTGTGGTGGCCATGGAAATACCCATAATCAAAGAGACCAGAGCAAAGATGATGGGAAAGCCAACTGAAACTGCACCTAAAGCGTTTGGCCCTAAGAACCTCCCAACCCAGATGCTGTCCACTGTATTGTACATGGTCTGCAGCAAGTTACCTAAAAACATGGGCCAGGAAAAAATAATCAGATGTCTGGGAATGCTGCCTACTGTAAAGTCTGTTTGTTTTTCTGCCACAACGAATCCTCCGCTAAATTGCTTTTTGTTCTTCTTTTCCAGTGATTGCGAATGCTAATTCAACAGCTCCCCGAGCTGATTGGACATAGTGGATTTGGGCGTTTTTCCTCTCGTCTAAAAAACCATCCGGTGCAATAGTCCTCACCTGATCTGACCAGCCTCCTGTGCCCTCTAGCACTACTGTATCCTTACCATTTTGATAGGCCATGGAGAGCTCTCCTAAAGTGCCATTGCCACCAGCCAACATAATGAGCACATCTGCGCTGTGGATGAGGATTGTGCTGCGTTGATCAAAACACAATCCGGTAGTGATGGGCACATGGACATAGGGATTTGCAATTTCAGGCTCATCCCCTGGCAAGATCCCGACTACAAGGCCGCCTGCCTTGTTTGCGCCCCGGCTTGCTGCCTCCATTATCCCGTCTTTGCCTCCGGTGAGCAAAATTCCTTTTTTTTGGCCGATAAGCCTCCCTACCTCTTCTGCTAAGGCCCAAACCTGGTCATTAATTTGACCACTTTGTCCAATTACGGCGATTCTAGTTTGCATTGCCTATCACTCCCCTTTTATCCACTACAGCCTATTATAGCACAGATGAAAGGGAGAACAAAAGCCCCCCGAGGGCAGGATTTACTGTTTTCAGAGCGAAATTTAAGTAGCAGAATGAAGGAGGACGTGAACATGCAGATAAATACCGGTTCTATGGAAAAACTCACAAAGGCAAAAGAAGCTTTAGAAGAGCTGCTAATTTACCGGGAGCTCCA
>DIQB01000014.1:52174-52420 GCA_002427165.1 Firmicutes bacterium UBA5473 | reverse complement strand
GGATCTGTGGCAAAACTTTTCCTTGCAGGAAATATTGAGCGCAGAAAATCTCTTCACCCTCTCAGCTGAAGGAGGAAAAGTAACGGAATGCCTGGCAGAGGTGGCAGCACATGATTGGCAACGGCTTGAGGAGCTCGTGAAGTTGGATGTTTCAGCGCTGGTGCCTCAGCTGCCGAGCTTGCGGGGACTTGTGGAGCCCAAAATTCCTACTACTCCCTTCGAGGAGTTAATGCTCTCCTTTCAAAA
>DIQB01000014.1:44969-51962 GCA_002427165.1 Firmicutes bacterium UBA5473 | reverse complement strand
CATTGGGCTTTTGTTTGGGATGGTGAGCTTCGCGGGATCTCACGGCCAGAGGAGAGCGATCTTGCGGAGCTTGTAGGGCTAGAGAGGCAAAAGGAACTACTCCTTGCCAATACCAAACAGTTCCTCCAAAATCTTCCTGCCAACTGTGTCCTCCTCCATGGAGCCCGGGGAACTGGAAAGTCTTCCTTGGTGAAGGCAGTCTCCTGTCTCCTGGCGGATAGGGGACTCCATCTTGTTGAGGTTGCTAAAGAAGACCTACAGACACTGCCTGCGCTTTTGTCCCTATTAGGCTCAAGAAATGCAAAGTTTATTATTTTTATCGATGATCTTTCTTTTGAGGAGCAAGAGACGAACTACAAGGCTCTGAAAGCAGTCTTAGAGGGAAGTGTAGCGGGGAGACCTGCAAATATTCTCATCTACGCCACGAGCAATCGCAGGCACCTGGTTGTGGAAAGCTTCCGGGAGCGTGAGGAGATCCACGGCTCCGATACAATCCACGAGAAGTTGTCCCTCTCAGATCGCTTTGGGCTGCATCTCACCTTCCCCAGCCTAGATCAGGATGAGTATCTGCAGATTGTAGAGCATCTGGCCCGCTCGCTTCCCATTTCCCATGAGGAGTTGATGCGTCGCGCTTTGGCTTGGGAGCGAAAATCCAGTGGCCGCTCTGGTAGACTTGCACAGCAGTTTGTGCAGGCTTTGGCAGGAGAGCTGGGAATCGGATCCGGGCACCAGGGACGGTAAGCTAAAAAAGATCAACTTCTAAAGAAAAAATCTATCGGCTGATCTTCTATTTCATTGTTTTGACTAGCTATGGCCACCATGATTGGAGTGTTCTTGGCGTATTAGACACGATAAAAGTTTCTTTTCTCCGGGTTTCATAGAAATCCGCCCTAAGCCGCCGATTCCGACAAAGATGTATAATATTTCAGTTCATACTCTGCCGGCGATAAGTCTCCCGAACTGCTATGGATTCTACGGGAGTTATACCAGGTTTCAATATAATCAACAGTATCGAGTCTAGCCTTGGCGCGGGTCTTAAAGTGCTCTCTGTAAATCAATTCTTTTTGAATTGTGGCAAAGAATGATTCCATGCTAGCAATATCATAGCAATCTCCCTTTGCGCTCATACTTTGCCTTATACCATGCTCTCTCAGGTTGTCTTGGTAATCATAAGCGGCATATTGAGAACCCTTGTCAGAATGAAATATTAAACCTTCTGTAGAGAGTTCTCTCCCTACAGCTTGCTTGATTGCGTCCAATGTTAGCTGTTTGGTCATTCTGTTACTAATGGCCCATCCTACCACTTTCCTGTGATATAGATCCACTACTGACGCTAGATATAGCCAGCCTTCGTCGGTGGGTAGTGAAGTAAGAGACAAGGCGTAGTCAAGCTATTTCCTTGCCTCTCCTTCTCGAACCGAACGTGTACCTCTCAGCGCATCCGGTTCTCCATTCAACAGTTGCTTAAAGCAAAAGCAAGCCAGCTTACCTTGTATTTCGCTGATTATCAAAGGTCTTCACCTCTCTAAGGTCACTCAATCGACCAGGTAAGCCTGTTGAACTGTCTCCCTTCGCCATGTAAACAGCTTTCCTGTTCTCGGACTACTATGGAGACTCCGTCAGTCTACACAACATCGGGGGCACGCTCCCTTTTCATTCATGTAGACTTTCCCCAGTTCACATAATTGGACTCATCGTATGTACGAGGCTACCTATCGCAGTCTTTAACCTTGTATTCTACAAGTCGTTGCAAACATCCACTCTAGCTGTGCACTCTGTGGATTCCCTATCGCTAGCATGGTTATCTGGCGATATTCGCTGCACTCGTGCATACATGTCACCAGTGCCCTTTTGCAGCCTACCTATAAAGTGATGTAGGTAGGGGGGACATTTCACCACTCTATCCCTTGTTGCTTCATAAAGCTATCTGCTAAAGGTTTTTTCCATAGATTTATTTTTAATCATAACAATTAAATCATCAACGACTTGATTAACCGATCTATTATTTATAAAATACTTGTTTTTAATTTTCTTAAAGGCCCTTCTTGCGTATATAATATCTTCGTGAATATCTTTAATGTAATAATCCTTATGCAAATTTTTATATTCATCGTCCTTGTAAACATTATCTTCCTCATCAGAAAAAACAAGTCTTTGAAAAATATGTTCTTCTGCATCCTGTAATTCAATTGCAATTACCTGTTCCAAGTCTAAAAGCGAGTTGAAATTTCTTGCATAATAAATGGGACTTACTGCAATCACAACATTTTCTTTGTATTCATCTATTAAATCGCGTAAAATTTTGCCCTTTATTATATACCTTTCATGGTGATATGGATTATCACGCATAAATCTTTCTAAAGTCGTTTGTAATCTCTTTTTTATTTCTTCATCCAAATCTAGAAAAGAATATCCTAATTTTTCAGCGAGTTTCTCTCCTGTTACAGTCTTTCCTACATTAGATATACCAAAAAGCAAAATCACCATATTTCTCGCCCTCACTTTGTTATAGAAAAGTAGGTGGAAACCTCGTCAGCTTGCGGTAAGGATGAAAACGTCACTTAGGAGGGTATTCATATTTAAGCTCTCTTTTAGTATTTTGAACAGGAGCTTGAAGTTAGACAGAATACGCAGTTGCAGTAACTAATCGTTTACCGCATGATTCTTTGCGTAGCCCTTGCACCTAAACAGCTACGCTTAATAAGGTTCTAGTACCGTTGGACGAACGGGAATTAACGCTTGCGGAGATATGGGTATTCATTAAAGGCTCAGCCCAAGAATTGCCCCCCTGGAGCGCAACGGCCTTGTAATCTTTTACATCTCTTCAATCTCCACAGCCTACGGATAAAATTACATCTAAGTAAAACCACGCAAGATTATTTAACGATTGAACTCTAGGCTTAACTTTAACAGCTTTCTTAAAAAACCAAAACGCTTCATAATCTTTGTGCAAACCTAATTCGACTATAGTCAGTCTATTAATCAAGTTAGCGTCTATCGGGGTAGCCTTAAGCTCCTTTCTTAGGTTAATACCCATTTGTTCATAATCTATTTTACTACACCTTCATGCATGACAACAACCATAACATCTTCTTTCCATCTAGCTAATTTAAACATGTATAACCTTTGGACGGCTCCGCCACTCACTGATTTCAGTTGTCCAATACCTTGCCCATTCTTTCATTACCTCATATTCCGGATGACTGGGATTCAGCATGATTTCGCGGAAGCTCAAAAATCCTCCTACGCCGCCCACATCCTCAGGCGGTGTTTGACCAGTTGCTTCCAGCAAATAGGGTGATTCCTTATCGTGATCCTCGATCACTCGTACAAGCTGTATTTCATGTTCCCAGTTATCCCCCATGTCATAGGTATAGAGTATATTCTTGTGCTCGGGCAAAAACTCTGATAATGTATGCTCTTCCATTAGGATTGCATCTGCGTCAAACTCCAAGTCCTCTTCAAATGGAACAATCCTGGCAACTGGCTCACGCTTATTGCTATCAAGGATAGTAAAGTCATAAAGGTGGTAATCTTTCCAGTCAAACACGAACTGCAGTACCTTGTGTAATCGTTCAAATCTAAGGTCCGCAGGTACAATAATCCTTCGCACCGCCTTGTATACTTCCAAATCAAGTGTAACTAGCAATTCAAAGGCGCGGTATTTGAAGGGTTGTTTTCCTGTAAGCTCAGATAGTGCGTTAATCATTGCCTTAAAAGGGATAAACGACTCGTTAACATCAGCGGAATAATTGACAGGTAAGTGATTTATATAAGTTCCAACAGTATCATCAAACATTTTCGCAATTCCGTTATAATTTCTTGCAACATAGAAAGCGCTGTTCTGCCCCGCTTTCGATAGCCACGCTGTTATCTGTCTATCGCTATTTTTGGCGTACTTCACCTCGCCTGCCAGATGCATATATTCCTTTACAATCTCGGGGTTTATATTCATGGACAACAGTGTGTTTGCAATGGCTTTTTTCATCATTTCCGCTACATTTTTCAGGTCTTTTCGCTTGACTTGGTAAATCGCAACGGTAAAGCGTGTGGCGTTGTTCACCAATACGATCATGTCCTCTGTTCTTCGGTTATCCCATACCTTGATCCAGTTCGCTGTCCAAGAAAACAGTGGATTTTCATTCTCGTATGCGGGTGGAGGATTTACTCCTATGGCAGCCGCTAGTTTTTTCGTCAGTGAAATTTGCATTTTCTCTCCTCCTAGATAATCGGATCACTATCTGTATATCGCCGAATTTATATGAAAGAAGTGTTTATTTCTGCTTACCACGCTTTTCGCTGTAATATATCCCTATTCTTGCCCTACCAGAAATAATTTCGAGATCTGCGTTTCATTTCCTTCTAAGCCTGTTCAAATTTTTTTATTAACTAATCAGGATATCACATCCCAGATAGATTTTTCAGTGGTTAACACAATTTGTTGAAAGCTCCCCTAAAGGCGCTTGCCCTCCTGTTGCCACTTAGCTGCCAGCAGCTTCAGAAAGTGTCCCCCTACAACAGAGCGAGCCTGAAAACCCACTTGCTTACCTGTTTTGGTATCATACCAATGCAATAAGCTTTTGAAAGTCCTCAAGGTTTTCAGCAAGGCAAGCGGCCCAAATCAGCCAATCGCTTTTTGTAAGGAGTTTTTTATTGTATAACCGAAAAACAACTTAATAATTATAAAGCATCGAGAACATTAAGGAAATTACGTGAAACGAAGAAATACCAACCTCAAAAGCGTTTAAGCGTAATAATCTATCTATCATAATTAGATAGATTAAGGGTGGCATTCTGTTGGTTTTTTGGCATAATTTAAATGTAAAATAACTAATCACTCGCCCCGGCTTTCTCCTGGTGCCAAGCATTCCCCAATGGGGTGACCGTAACATTTCTTTAAAAACCAAAATGCTCTTCAAATTGATGTTTAAAGAAATCCCGCCCGGTTATAAAACACCTGCGCTTAAAGTTATTTGGCATTGGCCTTTTGAAGTTTTTTAAAATGATACATCTGACGGTCAGCCTCTTTAAAGTTTTTTTGAAAATCTGGCTTTTCTACTCCTTGAAAAATACTATACCCGTATGCCACAGTAGGTAGGCGACTATCATTTCCGCGTTTCTCTGCAAGAGCATTTGCCATACTTCTAAGATGGGATTCCATCTTTTTTTGATCTGTATCATTGCCGATAATGGAAAATTCATCTCCTCCAATACGATAGCAGGTGTAATGTTTATCAAAAGAGTCTTTGATAATTGCCGCCACCGCTTTAATCACAGTATCTCCGTAATCATGTCCATATGTGTCGTTAATAATTTTAAAATCATTGATATCAAGGAGAATTATGGAAAACGCCTTTGGGCTCATCATCTGTTTTGCTGCTTTATCAAAAGCCGCCCGGTTATAGAGACCGGTTAGTGTGTCAAAGCTACTATCAAACTCTGACATCAACATAAAGTAGAGGAACAAAGATAACGTTACGCAATGCCATGAGGAATAGACCCATGGATTCACAAGCTGAATACTTGTACCGATGACAGTAAAAAGAGACAGCGCAATCATTTTCCACATAATCGGATAATGGTATTTTCTGCATATATACATAGTACTGGTAACCAGAATCAATAAATTGATAATGTAGACCGCCACAAAAACAAAAAAGGAATTTCCTCTTATATACTGATTGTTTGCATCAACATAAAAGATCAATCTGAACAAAGGTGATAAAACGACGGCAACAATGTTGAGCACTGTCGGAAGTAGCAATAATTTGTGCGTTTTAAGGATGTTCCTGTCAAAAATTGTAATTAAAACAAGGGGGATCATTGGAGTTAGTGCGAAGCCAAGAATATTGCAGAAAATATTTATACTGCGCAGACCTGGGCTCCCATTACCGATCAATATCGTCCCGGCTTCAGACAGAATTATAATTATGGTAAGCACGATTCCATATAAAAACGGCTTTTTACGATCGCTATTCAACATCGTGCCGATATGCAACAATCGGGACAGGTAAAGAAGTGCAACAATATCTATGATAGATATAGCAATATACATTATTATCTTGATCCCCCATGGCAACAATAGCTTCTTCACAGATAGCTGAATTCGCTTTTTACCTCATCCGGGCAGAAGAACTTCCTATTAATTATACCATTCGGTCCCGCTAAGATCTCCATCACTGTGGCTGCACTCTGGCCACGACTTATTGTCTTGCCAAAAGCTGAAAATAAGGAGTTGTCTTCTGGAAAAATTGAAGTAGCCCGGAGCAAAGATAAATAAGCTTTGTTCCCTCTTCTGTTCGCACGCTCCGATCCTTGGGACAACCACCGTGGCAGGCGAAAAGATACTTGCACTCCCGACAGGCTTGCTCTTTTCCCTACCAAAAGCCCTTTGCTAAAGTGAGGTAGCAAGCCTCCCCAAGGGCTCTTCCAGAATATCACCAAGATAGTTAATTACTGTCACGAAGGATCGCAGCTATATAGATCACCATTGTGCTCTGGTACCTTCAAAAATTCACCCGTGCAAGTCTAATTGAGAGATTGTCCCAATTTACGTGGAATTTGAAGGAGGAACCACCAATGTTATTATACATCAATTCAAGCGCTGATGCACCAGATTTTTCTAAGGATTTCTTTGGAAAGGGACCTGGCCTTAAGCCACCGCCGCTCATCATCCTTACTGTTTTGGCTAAGAGCGTCTGGGCGTAACAACCTAACATAATTAGATAAACTAAGGGTTGCATTTTATTGGTTTTATGCCATTATATAAAATAACTAATGGTGAATCATCTGAGGGCAGAACAGGCAACTAGCCGCCCCGCTAATTTGCGGAATGGGAGATGTGGGAAGGCCACCCCACCATATGATCCTTCAATAAGAGGCTGTCCCAAATTTGGGGCAGCCTTCTTTTGATCCCGGATTTTATTGGGTTGCTCCCTCATGGGCTTTTCTGCTCAGGGCCCGGTATTTCCCAGGAGAGAGACCAAAGTGTTT
>DIQB01000014.1:6376-44731 GCA_002427165.1 Firmicutes bacterium UBA5473 | reverse complement strand
AGCAACTTCTGTGCCTCATCCAATCGTAGCCTCAGGGAATACTGGGTTATAGTCTCACCTGTAGCTTTTTTATAAAAAGCACTAACATAGGCAGGGTTCAGCTCCAGCTCGTCACCTAGTTCCTCGAGAGAAACCGATCCCCTTTGGGCTATGAGCTTTCGAATCACCTCAACCCTATCGGGCAGGATGCTCCGTACCAATTTCGCACTCACCAGAAAGTTCGCCAAAACAGAGAGAAACTTGCATGCTGCTTCAAAGCGCTCAGTTTTTAAAGTGATAAGCTCTTTGCGAGCATGACGAAGCTCCTCCAGGTCCAGCTTCTCTCCATCTGGCCAGCTTTTTACTTGTTCCACAATCCAGGCCCACTCATCTTCGGAAAACTTTTGAGGTGCAACCTGTCCCAGCATCAGATAGCCCACTGGCGCCTCGCCCTCACCTAAAACAGGGACCACACATTCCCAAAGCTTCATATGGCACTGGTAACGATGAAAAGAGCCAGGTTCGGAAAAGTTGGGGCTACAGACAGTCTCCATGGCCCTCTGATCCGAGGCTAAGCATTTTTTAAAACCTGTGGGCACACTTTTGATCAGCTGGCAAAAGTGGGAGATTTCTTTACCCTCTCCTATAGGCTCAAAATGATTTCTCTTAAAAAGGCAGACCCGAGTGCCTGTGAGCTTGGCAAATGAGGAAAGTAGCTCTTGGACCTCGGGGATAGAGAGCACCTGTTGGAGAGCAGAACTCATGATCGCTTCCTCCTGGAAGTTGCAAAAGCTTGCAGTAATATTCATGTTAACTATTCGCCGCATAACCCCTCAGTTCCTGTTTTCCACAGTTTCAATAGCATAGGGAGCCGCTTTTGCTGCCTCCACTGCCGCACTCCCTAAAGATCCGAAGGGATACCGACTGAATCATGTTTGATGCTGGCAAAAGCGGTGCCCCAGCTATAGGAGCTATCTTTAAATCATATTCTCTTCTATTGCCTACCCCCTGTTTAATTCAAAAACTAAAGCTGAACGGGGATGAAGTAGAAACTCTGAACTCTCCTTGAGTTCTACTTGTTCATCTGTCCAAAAGTTACGCGCTTTGCATTCATTTTCTAAACCTAGCTCTTTTACGTCGAGCACAATAACTTGAGGTTCATCTTCCCAATTAAACAGCGCAACCCTTAAACCAGAGGATAATTTCTGCAGCCAAACTTTAGCTAGCTTGTCTTGAAAAAGATTTAAGGGGCGACCGGGAGCAGTTTCAGCAGTTAATACCTTTTCTAAAAGACCAAGGCCTTTCTTATTGAGATGCATAATCGGATCGCCTAAAATGATTGCACCACCTAACATCAGTACCAAGGATGCATATGTTTGTGCTTCAGAGTAAGAGATCGTAGAGTTGGGATCATGTCTTTCCTTAAAAAAAACTGCATGCTCAGCAAATTCGTCTGCTCTAGGAAACCACCAGGTGCGATAGAGAGGCAAATTGGCATTGGCTGTTTCCCTTCCCCTGACAACAAAAAAATCAGGATCATTAGTCCACCAATTATTGTTGAAAAAATAAGAAGCGCAGATAGATTCGGCATTCGTCTTCAAAGAATCCCAGAAGATCGCAACATCTTTGGAGACACGGCAAGCGTCGCAATAACCAGGGCCGACTTCAAAAGGGAGGTTGCATGCTAAAATATACGCATCTTCCCCTGCTCCCTCACGAATTAATTGCAATGCTTTTTGCATAACCTCCACGTTAGATAAAGTGCCATCGGAAAACCGCTCTACATACATCATATAGCGTAAAAAATCTAACTTAAAATAGCTATAGCCCATCTTTCTAAACTTTTTAAACAAGTCACGGAGATAATTTGCCCCTTCCTCGCGGGTTACATCTAAGATGTAACCAAACAAACCACAACATTCATAGGTCCGATCAGGGAAACCATGGTTGTTCTTGCCCACAAAATCATAGTTATCCTGAAATACATTACATTCCGGATCAATAATTATTGGTGCAAACCACAGTCCGGGTTTTCTCCCTGTAGCCATAATATCTTTCGCTATTTGTTCCATACCATGTGGGAAATTGCAATCAGCTTCCCATTCGCCGTGACGAATTTCCCAACCCATATCCATTACAACATATTCAATATTGTTTGCTAGGACATTTTTGGTAGCTATCGCTTGTGCATTTTCTATAATCTTCTTGTGGCTAATGCTACTATGATAGAAATCCCAACTATTCCAGGCCTTTGGAGAGGAGCGAATTTTTTTTGTTTTACCTGTGAGACTTGCAAATTCCTCCAACATTATTTGTGCATCAGCGCCTAGACTAAGTTCTATTTCTCCAATAGCAATCGGTGATTTGGGAAGAAGAGGAGGCAGCGAGACCATTCCTTGAAATAAGCCTGAAAAATAGCCCAATTGCAGAGGATACGGAGAGCCAACAGTAGAATTTAGTAAAATTGCTCCTTGTTCAGTCTGGATTGCCATTAAAGCTTTGGATAGATCACCCTCTACAAAATCTTCTCCTGACTTAATAGCTACTCCGCCCATAGTGCCACCTGAAATTAAAATTTGTGATTTTTTTAGTTGAGCTGGGGAAAAAGCCAAAAGATTTAAGGTTCGAGGATGAGTTCCATCTCCTAGTGAAAACTCACTTTTGATCACACACTTATTGCTCTGTAGCGTTATTGTTTGCTTTATCTGAAGGTTTCCAGCAGATTTTGTAAAAATAAGTCTGTTTGCCTCCTGTGTGGCCACCCCCGGACCAGGTTTGAGCCCTAAAGACACCTTGGTGAATTTTCTATAGGGAAATAGTTGTTCAAATCCACAATCTAAAGGCAACAAGGCAAGCTCAAAGACTAGATCCCGATAATTGCATAGTCTGAGAGTACCGCCATCGGAAATTTCTACACTAAGGCTTGAGTTTTTTAAGAACATAATTGTTTCTCCTTCCTGCCTGTAGGTTTTAAACCAGGTCCCCCGATTAAATTTGTTAGGCAAACAGCCTGTAGAAAATAATTTCAGTGCAGACCCCTCGCAGCCATTGGAGATACCGTCTTTTTCGGGATGCGGCCGGCAATAATAATACCAAAAACTACCAAAACAGCGCCGCTAACTTTTAGCCAATCTAGATGCTCGGCCAGGAACACTACGGCGAGGATAATGGCGAAAACCGGAGTAAGACATTGTACAATATTCAGTAGGGGCCAAGATAGGCGTTCCATGGCTTTGTACCAAGCCAAAAAGACCAAAGCGATTGCACATACCGCAATATAGAGTAACCAGGGCCAGGGACCAGTTAATAAAGGCTGTTGATTGAAACTGAAACAAAAATAGCAGCTGCAGCCCGCCTAGAAAACGGATTGTGGACATCGAAATGGGATCAATAGCATTGGAGACGATAAAAACTGTACTACCGAAGAACGAGCCAAGTAGTGCCCATAACATTCCTTGGGGCATATTTTCAGGGGGAAGGATTTTGGGGTTTGCCATTTTTTCACTCCTTATCACAATCGTTGCAACCTAGTTTTGATTATACCCTGAAAAGTGGTAAACTTCAAGAAAAATAAATCAAAAGAGCTGTTCTTTTGAACAGCTCTAAGAGTATATAAAGCTTCCAGTCTACCCTAAATATTCGCCGCAAGACACCCTATCTGTTTTCCACAGTCTCTTTCTATTGCATCGAGAGCCGCCTTTGCTGCTTCCACTGCCCGCACTCCCTCAAGACCCGAAGGGATGCCGACTGAGCTGCCCTGTTTGATGCAGGCGAAAAATTGTTCGTAAACCTCACAGAAGGCCTTTTTTTCAGGGGGAATATGAATTCTAACAGGCTTGTCTTCCGTAAAGAGCACAAGCTCAGCTGTGTCTGTGTTATAGGCGAT
Organism: Firmicutes bacterium UBA5473; assembly: GCA_002427165.1. Classification (GTDB taxonomy): domain Bacteria; phylum Bacillota; class DTU084; order DTU084; family DTU084; genus UBA5278. The sequence continues at coordinate 40,866 of DIQB01000014.1, read as the reverse complement.
GGTGCCCCGCTCCCCTATCAGCTCATAACAGCGATAGCGCCGGGACTCACGAGAGCCTAGGGTATAGATCCAGCTTTCTTCAATTAAGGCTATCGTGCCATCTGTGAGCCGGCAGGTGCAAAGTACATGATCTGGATTGGGATATCCTCGCAAGAATGCACCCCGGGCTTGAATCTGGTAAAACTCGCTGCCTGTAAACCAGCGGGCAAGATCAAAATAGTGGACACCGCAATCGAAGATTGGGCCTCCTCCCTTAGTCATCAGTGCATCGAGGCGCTCTTTGCTCCTCCAGCCGGGCCCCGCTGAGTTGAAGATAAGGCGCATAACCACTATTTTACCAATCTTCCCTGCCTCAACCCACTTTTTCATTGTCACCAAAGGCTCTGAGAAGCGTAAAAGGAAATTGATGGCAAAGACCAGTCCTCGCTCCTCCATGGCCTCTGTCATTTGTCGGCCTTCCTCCGGAGAGGGGGCAATGGGCTTTTCGCATAGTACATGCACGTTGCGCTTTGCTGCGGCCATCACAATCTTTTTATGGGTCTCCACCGGTGTGGCCACAACAACGGCATCCAATTGTGGCAAGGCAAGAAGATCTTGGTAATTGTCGTAAACTTTGGGGATGCTGTAGCAGTTCGCGAGTTTTTCGGCACGCTGAGGATCCAGATCAGCGATTGCCACAACCTCTGCCCCCTCCATAGAGGAGAGCGCAGGCAGATGGCCGTATTCTGCCACTGTGCCTGCGCCCAAAAGACCAATTTTAATGGATTGCATTTTCTCGCTCCAGTTTTATAGAATGATGGTTATTCCCGTTTTTACCGATTCCAGTTCTGCCAACGTTACTGCAACACTCTGTTTTGCAGATTCTGCAGTAACAGTCTGGGGTGATTGGTTTTGTGAAAGACAATCAATGTAGTATTTAATCTCGTTGAAATATCCGCCCAGATCTGAGATATTGCCACTGGAGGCACCCCCTTCTGTTGCCTCTTTTGCTAGCTCAACTTTGTAGGCGTCTGCATCATAGGGGTAAACTACAAGGTCTGTGCCGTCAAATGAGATTACAGCCTGCTGGCAAATAACGCGATATTGCATTTTAAAGGGGAAGGATTGAGGATAGTTCCAGCCGCACTCCCCTACCACCATTAGATCATCGTATTGGTATTGGGTGGAGATATGGCTCATTCCATACTGGTCTATAACCCCGCGGCTTGTGACGGCCTGGGGCTTGCCCAATAAATAAAGAATAAAATCTGTGTCGTGGATATGCATATCAAAAGCAGCACCACCGGATCTTGCAGGATCCAAGAGCCAATTCTCCCAGCCCCAGGTAGGTAGGGGACTGAGTCTTGAGAACCATGCTCCCTGAACTTCACCAAATGTTTTCTTCTCGACAGCCTCTTTCAAATACTGATATTCAGGCCAAAAGCGGATGCATTGGCCCACCATGATCTCAACTTGGGCCTCCTCTGTAGCCGCGATAATCTGATCAGCAGACTCAAGGTCCAATGTGAATGGTTTTTCGCAGAGAATATTAAACCCGAGCTTCGCAGCTTTCAGGGCATATTCAGTATGGAGTAATGTGGGCAAGCAAATATCAACTAGATCTAAGTTGAGTGCATCATCGTGCAAAAGTTCATCAGCATCTGTATATACTTTGGCGCCATGGCTTTGGGCCAGCTCCTCTGCTCTCTTTCGATCTAGATCGCAAACTGCAACTAGCTTTGCATCGGGGATGAGCCCGTAGACGTTACTGTGCATAGAGCCCATAAAGCCCGCACCGATAAGTCCTACGCGAATCATTTTCCTCCTCCTCTGTTTGCTAAGATTTTATCTAAGGCCCTAGAGGTATTGGCAAGTCTTACTTCCGGGTAATGCTGGTAGAGTGGAATCATCTCCGCTGTTGCCCAGCCCCTATAGCCAACTTCCTCGAGGGCTGCTATTACCTCAGGCCAGTTTACATCACCTTCCAGTAGATCAACGAAGCCTGCATCTGCCCCGGCAGATCGTCTGTAGTCTTTGAAGTGAACTTTTTTGATTCGATCGCCTAAAATTCTAATCCAATGCTCTGGATACCCGTTTTGCATGGCATTGCCAATGTCGAAGTAGACGCCAACATATTCGCTGCCGATCTCGTCGATAAAATTTTTCAGTTCAATTGGACTTAAAAAAAGTTTGTTCCAAACGTTTTCGATGGCGATGGAGACTTTATATTTCTCTGCCACCGGCACCAGACTGCGAATTCCCTCAAGACATTTGTTATATGCCACGTCATACGGAACAACGGGAGCTGCAGGATCGAAGAAAATGTCAACAGCGCCAGGAATCACTAAAACACCATCAAGATTAAGGTAGGAACCAAGCTCCAGCATTTTTTCAATAAGTGTTCTTCCCCGCTCTACATCCTCAAGCTTTTGACTTGTGAAGTTTGTACCCCAAAACTCTACAGAGGCAAGGCCTGAGATTTCAATCCCAATCTCTTCAGCATCGCGCAAGATTTGCTCCATATCCTCTTTTGTAGACTCGGTGTTGATAGTTCCCTGATAATAAACACCAAGCTCCACTCCCTCGTAGCCGAGGTTCTTTGCCTTCTGGAGGCACTCTTTGATATCCGCCGTACCCTCCAGCCCTCCTGGAAAAGACCAATAGCTAATTGCTTTTCTCAATCTTCTCCCCTCCCTGAGTAATTAATGAATTATTCCTACTTTAATTATAGAGGTTAAGAAGGTGTGTGTATATGGAGCAAATCGAGAAATATAGCACTATTTCTAGAGGATAACTAGAAATGTTATAAATATCTAGACCTCTTTGGAAAGTTGACTGGAGATAGACACAAAAAAAGGGCTGTCTCTTCCCAAGACAAGCCCATGATTTGCTAAATTAGCTTTTCATCGAAAGCAAAAACACCTGTAAACTGAATCCTGCGAAATTATTCTCCTAGCAATATTTTTTCCAGCTTTAAGGGTTCAATATATACTCCGTCCTTGTATGCCCTCATATTGCCTCCTGAAATTTCATCTATTAAAGCTATCTCCCTATTTTTTCCTAATCTGCCAAACTCCAGTTTAATGTCATATAACTCTAAACCTTTTTGGGATAGTTCAGCTTTTACAACTTCACAGATCTCCAAAGTTAGCTTCTTCAAAATACGATATTCATCCTCGGATAAGATTCCTAACATCTGTAGGGCATCGCTGGTGATTAAGGGATCATTGCGTTCGTCATCTTTAAGTGTAATTTCTACCAGGCCGTCGAGGGGTTGTCCCTCTTCAACGTATTTTCCATAGCGACGGAGAAAGCTTCCCACTGCTCTATATCTGCAGATGACTTCAATTCCTTCTCCGAATAACTCTGCTTGTTTTACCGTCATTGTGGATTCGGCTAAATTTGTCTCAATAAAATGCGTGGAAATTCCTTTGCCTTCTAATACCTTGAAAAAGTGTGTAGTCAAGCGAAGTGCTGCATTTCCAGCTCCTTCCATAGTTAAGCCTACGGTGTTTGCTCCCGGATCGAATACACCATTCTCCCCGGTAACATCATCTTTAAACTTCAAAAGATAGTTGCCATCCTCTAAAACATATACGTCTTTTGTTTTCCCTTTATTAATTAACTTCATTCAACAAACTCCTTTCGTTTGATCTAAAAAATCTCGGGTGCTATTCTTTTACCTTCAGCTCCGAGATAAATTATACCACAAAAACCCAATCCATTACATATAAATATTTGGATTGACCATATTCTTATAGGGATTCATTCTGCTATAGAGGAGCATCTCTATTCTCTTGCTATTCAACTCATTATTTGCATGACTGGAGCTAGGTTGGCTCTATTAGTTTCTCATTGTCGACCTTTTAAGGACAAACCGATGCTAACGAACACCTTGCAACTAAATTACTACCGTCTGAAAGTTGGTAGTTTCCTAATGCTGCGGGAAGTTTTCTTGCGATCTTCAAATTCTAAAATTATCTCTTTTGCCTGTTAATGAACTTTCATCACTTTTCAGTCACCGTTATATTACTATAAAGGGTGTTAAAAAACACCCCTTATAGTAATATAAGCCAATAGGTAGCTCAATTGTTCCTAGAAAATTAAAGTGGCCTATCCATATGAAACAGAAATATAAAATGCATAATCACTAGAAATTGGTCATTATTATATATCCGTTTTTATTCAAGGAAAAAGTAAAAACATCTTGATTATAATACTTTTGACATTCCTAATGATTAATCACCTACTGGGCTTTATTAACCGGATAGAATTTGATATCTTTAATTCGTCAATACAAATGTTAAAATCACCCTCTATATGCGACTTGCCACCAAGTTGCAGTGGGAAACTTATATTGTCTATACTTCCTATGCCTGAAATATTATCTTTAGCTTCCTCTTTTTGATCTATAAACAGAATTGAATCCCCTTTTCTATTGGCCACAACAGCAATATGATGCCACATACCGTCATTCAGCCATGACTTTCTGCTTATCAAATCAACTCTGTTATTGCCATCTGAAAATCTAACACACACCTTAAAACTATTACTTAGACCAATAATTGCACCAGGATTCGTAGTGTTGGTGTTGGTACCTCCTGTAGAGAAAACGTTATACCATCTAGGATGAGATGAGGGATCTACCTTAAGCCAAAATTCGATTGTAAAATCAGTATCTGAACCAAAGTCAAAAATACCTGTATTGGCAATTTCAACAACACTGTCTATCTTATCTAAACCAATAGCGCTACCGCTCTTACCATCAACCCATTTTGCGCCTAACAACATCCCATCATTTTTATACTTAGATGCATCACTTGCCAATTTTCCTTTTCCTTCATCAAAACTTAAATATAGAAGAGTATTATCATCCACTTTAGCGAATGAATTGCTAATAAAAACAGTCATTAAAACAGTCACGATCGCAATAATTTTTTTCATCTTGATACCTCCATTTATTTATCAAAAGGTTAAGGGATTTTAAGCCCTCCCTCTCATGGAAACGGACTTGAATCTCTCAGCTCATCTCCATCTTTTCCTTAATCGTCTACTACACTAGCTCTTTCTCAATGAAGCATTAGGTAGTTTGAAGCTCTGAGGGGCCATCGTCCACCACTTGGAAAATAAGCTACTGCATCTACGAAAAAATCATTCGAAATAAAGCACACCAAACAAAGCTGGTTGATCTAGGATTTTCTTCAATGGGGCCCAGGAGCTCCATTCACCGTTTGGTTTTTCGCCACGAGCAATATTAAAACGCCAGCTTTTAGCATTGCTATTATTTAACTCGGAAAATGGTATCTTGATTTCTACAGACCAATAATCTTTTTCTTTCTGTGTTGCTGCAACCCAATTACCATTATAGTCCACATTTTTGTTATAAGCTTCCCACTGGGTTCCAATTGGATTAACAATAAATTGATAATATGGATATTTTTCAGACAGCTCATCAATTCCTGGCGCTAAAAATATTTCCACGTCATCATCTTTCCACACAGGACCATCATGTTCAGTTATATAACTAAATATTTGATCCATATTTTTCTCATAGCAAGTAAAACCTAGATAAAGTGCCTCATCAGTATAGAAAATCTTAGTAATTGTTTTTTGCGTTGGCTCCCCTCCCGATAAAAGAATAAAATCATCGATGACTATCGCATTTTGCCACACATCCTCATCTAGTTTCCCATCCAAAATTGGGGTATTATTAAAATGATTTATTTTTACTACAGGAAGGTTATCACTTGAAATGAATTCCATTTCTTCCTCTTTTTTAGAAACCTCTTGAACATAATCCTCGTCTTCTATTATTAACGCAGGCTTACCTTCAAGACCTGCTTTTTTAATCATTTCCTTAGTAGCCTTATTATTAAAATACAAAGCACCAAGGTATGGATATTTTTTATCAAGCACTCTTAATAACTTCCAAGTATCCTGTTGTATTTGGAAAGAGTTTTGTCCTCTTATGGTTATTAGCTTACCGCTGTTAGAGATAAATATACCATTTTTTAAACCATCATTGCTCTTTTCAAATACAATCGTATGTTCAGTAGGATCAACTCTAATCCCCGTACGAATGGGTATTGTTTGATTTTCCTTAACTTCGAAATACCCTTGAAGCATCTGAGCTGCAGCTTTCTCCCTAATGTCGGCCTCGCTAGATATAAGTATTTCAGCATCAAGATAATTAAATCCTAGGAGTGCATCTTCACTTGCTTTAAAAATACTTGACTGATATATCACCTTTATTATATTAGTTCCTTCCACTAACAATGCCCTATATGGATGTGATATTATTTGATCGTTGACAATCAACTCCGAGATTCTCCAATCAACTGAATCGGATGGTGAAAATTCAACGTTTGTATCTTTATTACTTTCTAATACAAAGATGAATTGATTCTTATCAATGGCTTTTTGTCCAGAAGAAACGCCTTCTAATTTAACTTCCTCATCATCAATTTTTATTCCAAGAGGAACGATTGTGATCATATTCTGTAGAGGAGCAATAGTTGCTTCAAATGAAGTCTCGCCCTTAACCAATGAGAACTCTAAAGAATTACCAAAATAATTCGCAGGCAAAATCTCAAACTCTGACAAATAACGATTCTGAACTTTCTCCTTCGTCGTTTTGCTTTCAGAAGTTGGATTAGAGATTACGATAGCACTCTTTAATCCAGTTCCGTATCGTTGTCTTAAAAATTCTTCACTACCTTTGGAAGCAGATAATGGCTCAAATCCCCTCATCTGGATGTCTAATATGGTCGGCATTTCCTGAATCATTAGCTCATTTCCAACAACAGCATTATATACTGGAATGAATCCATATTGATACGACGCTTGAATAATATTCCTAAGGTTGTTTTGATATAATAAACGAATTTCTTCAGGCGATAGAGATTCCCAATCGTAAATCTCTCCAATGTTCAATTGGTAAAAATGGTTCCATAGATATACAGGTTTGTGACCAACAAAATACCGATTGTAAAACAGATCGTCCAAAGCATCTTTATCTTCTCTGTCAACCCCGTTATATAGCTTTGTTTCTAATATAAAGGCATCTGCGAAAAATGCACTAGTAAATTCAGCACCTACACTTCCCTGGCTAAAATGAGTATTACCGATAAGCCCTGGTGTGAAGCCATCCTTATCCAGCTGCTTCAAATATTCCACAAAATATCTAAAGCCAATCGCCGTAGTTATATATTTGCCTCTCATATCATAGCTCCAGCCCTCAATGGGGTAATCCAACTCACCTCGATAAATAGCATTGTTAAAATAATTATCATACGCTATAGAATTCATATTAAGTTCATCAAGAAGGAGTGGAATATCCTTTTTAAGAATATCTTCAAAAGGACTTGCCCAAGGATAAATATGATATTCAGATGCATGACCAGTCACCCAATTGCTAAGCAATGGAGTGCCTTGATATGGATAAACGTACTTTAACCATCCTTTTTCTTCAACATAATTTCGCTCAACCCAATTTATAAGATAAAATGCGAGGTTGCAGTTCTCTATCAGGTCAGCATTTTCGAACAATGCCTTACGCTGTTTATGAAAGTTATTTAGATCGTAATAATCGAGGTCTCTATCAACACGGCTAGCCAACTTGGCGGCGTCTCCTTCTGTCATTTCATAATTCCATAGCTCTTCTCTACCCCAGAAATCTCCTGACCTCTTAAAAGGAGCATACCCCCAATCCCAGGTAGAATTGAATGCACCTAATATCGTTCCAATTCGTTTAGCCTTTGTTGAATCGACTGTATAACGAGAACTATAACTAGCGCCTGTACCCATTGATGTTAACCTAGGGTCAACTCCAGGTGATGGTTCAAAATAAGTAGGAAAACGACGATAGTATCCGTTGAGCGCCTCTAAATGTCCAAAACTTGGTCTTGCTGTAAAAAGAATAAACTCTATTTCAGTTTCCATTGCTGGTAATATCGCAACCTTAGTAGAGTAATATAAGTTATGTTCCCCATCAATACCATTTTCCAATTGCGAAATCAATGTATCAGGCGCTAAGCCTACCGCAAAGCCGAATTTATCATTATATAAAAAGCTCAAAGGAAAGGTGTTTGGCAGTGTACTCCTTTTAATTATTCCATCCGATATACTATGAACTATATTTCCATCCCAATAATTAAAGTCATTCGTGACCTTTACAGGTAACCTTAAAACTATTTCTAATTTAACATCTCGCTGAATATTATTTTTAACTGAAACCTTACATGAAATCCTATCTTCATAACCCTCTACCTTTTTTGTGACCGTTACTTCTCCACCGGAACTTTCTTGAGATATTTTCATAAGATTCTTATCCTCGGATATTTCTATTTCTCCAGGTGGTAATTCAATCTGCTCATCAAAATCAATTATTTCAATAGATCCGAGACTAGATAAAAAGCAATAACTAGCCGAACCATCAATTATAGTTATTTGCTCCAGAGAAAAATTTGAAGACGAAAAATCCCACTTCGCCGGTTGTGTTGGATATATACTAGATCCAGTGTTTAATGAAAATGCAAAAGCATTTGAAGTCACTATACACAGAGCAATAAGAAAACCCGTGATTATTATTCTTTTTGCCTTAATCATTGCGTCGTTTAATCCCCTTTCTAGTAACTTTTATCATTAAAATGATTTGTCATAAAACTTATATAGCTATTCTTATTTAGATATTACCTTAGGATTTGACTACCCCATTGCAAAATTGCTACCCCAAAAGTCAGCTATGTCCAGGCCGTACATCTTCCTTTCCTTCTTCATTTCATCAACTCAACTTTGGAGCTTATTCAGACATAACCCTAAAATATAGCGGTATACCATAAATTCTTTAGCTGAGTTATCAATAGAGCCCCTACGAAGCTTTGATTTGAACTAAATAGCGCAAAATCAACTGGAATAATACTATACTCGTCATATCAGCATAAACATTCAAAATCCCTTATGATAACAGTTTCTAGCATTAACTTTTAAGCTGGCTAATAACTCCACAGAATTATTTCCGTTTCGCTCAAACATGGATTCGTCAATGGTACAACTTTATGGATAGAAGCAGCAATTAGTAGCATTAGGAATTTGTGCCAAGCAAACTTGGGCAATTCAAAAAAACGAGTGATTGCCATCATGCGCTTTGGAGGACTATTTCAGGCTGCAAAAGTAGGATTTTGAACCTCGTATCGACCTTTCCTTTTCCTTCTTCAAAAACTAATGGGTACTATAATAAACATTAGCGAAAGAGATATTCACGATGATAGAAAGAAAAAATGTGGATAGAACAAAACCTTATTCATTTTTATACCTAAATTAAGTTTTCTAAATGGTTCATTGACTTGAACTGACTTTATTTTATCCCTACAAACAGAATACTCTATGCTAAATACAGGGAACTGAAAAAATCTGAAAGTCTTATAGTAATACATGAAATCCTTTCTCCATTTTGCTTTCACTACGAGCAAGATTAAACATAATGTCCTTCAATTTTGTTATTCTCTATTCGCTAAATGGTATTTTAATTATTGCACTCCAACAGTATCCTCGATTGAGATTATCGTAGTTTTCTTTAATCTTTACTTATCAAAAATTACTTAGTCTTCGATAATCAATGCGGGCTTGCCTAGCAAATCAGCTTTTTTCATCATTTCCTTAGTCCTAGCATTAGTAAAAGATAATGTTCCCAAAAAGGGATATTTTTTATCTAGAACACGCAATAGCTTCCAAGTTTTCTGTTGTATATCGAAAGAATCAAACCCTCTTATTGTTAAAAGTTTTCCGCTATCCGATATGAATATACCGTTTTGAGAAACATCGCTACTCTTTTCGAATGTGATTGTGTATTTTAGGGGATCGGCACTAATTCCCTCAAGAATAGGTATGGTTCTCTTTTCCTTGTGTTCAAAATACCCTTGAATCATTTGCGCTGCAGCGTTTTCGCGTATATCTAATCCATTAGATACGATTATTTCAGAATCCAAATAATTAAATTCCAACAAGTCATCTTCTGTTACTTTAAAAACATTGGACTTATATATAACCTTGATAATATTAGTACCGTTGATTAAACTAGCCTTATTATCATCCTCTTCTTTCCGGCCATTAATGATTATTTGCTCAACGCTCCATCCTTCTGAAGAAGCTGTTAATAAATCAACAGCTGTAGCCTTATTACTTTCAAATACAAAATTATACTCGATCTTGTCGATACCTATTTTCCCTGAAGAAACACCTGACAACCTTGTTTCTTTGTCTTCAAAATTTATTCCCAAAGGAAACACTGCAATCTCATTCTGGATAGGAGCAACACTGATATTAAAAGTAGTTTCATTATTAGCAACTGAGAACTCAAGAGATTTGCCCAAATAATCTCCAGGTAAAACTTCATAATCAGATAAATAGCGATTATATATTTTTTCCTGACTTACTTTGATTTGAGAAGTTGGATTCGAAATTACAATAGCGCTGTTTAATCCCAAACCATAACGTTGCCTCAGAAGGCTTTCATTACCTTTAGTAGCTGGTAATGGCTCAAAACCACGCATTTGAACATCCAATATTATAGGCATTTCTTTTATAATAAGCTCATTTCCACCAACAGTTCCAGTTGTTGGAATGAAACCATACTGATAAGAGCACTGAATTATCTCCCTTAAGACATTTTGATAGAGTATGCGAATTTCTTCAGGCGACATATTCTCCCATTTTACATGATCACCAATATTAAAATTATAAAAATGGTTCCATAGATATAATGGCTTGTGACCTGCAAAATAACGGTTATAAAAAATATCAACTAATGCATCCTTATCACCTCTTCCTAATTTATCAAAGAATTTTCCTTCTACTATAAAAGCATCTGCAAAAAAGGTGCTTGTAAATTCCTGATGATTACTATCTTTATCAAAAAGCGTATTACCAATTATACCGATTTTGAAACCATTTTTCTCAATGTGCTTTACATATTCAGCAAAATATCTAATGCCAATTGCAGTAGAAATATATTTACCCCTTAAGTCATAGCTCCATCCTTTAATCGGATAATCCAATTCACCTCTATAAACGGCACTGTTAAAATAATTGTCAAATGCTATACTATTGATGTTTAATTCATCAATAAGTAGTGGAAGATCCGTTTTAACAATTCTTTCAAAAGGGCTTGCCCAGGGATAAATATGATATTCAGCACTAAAACCGGTAACCCAATTATTAATTATTGGAGTACCGTTATAGGGATAGACGTAATACAACCAATTATTTTCTTCAGCATAATTCTTTTCGATCCAATTAATCATATAAAAGGCAAGGTTACAGTTTTCTCTTAGATCCGCGTTTTCAAATAGATCTTTCCGCTGTTTATGGAAATTAGAAATATCATAAAGATCAAAGTCCCTAGCAACCTTTGAAGCTAAACCGCTTTCTTCCTCCTCTGTCATTTCCCAGTTCCATAAATCTTCCTTTCCATAAAAGTCACCCGACCTTTTAAAAGGAGCATAACCCCAATCCCAAGTACCATTAAAAGAACCTATGCTTGTCGCAACCCTGTTCACTGCTCCAGGATCATGTGTATAACGAGAACTATAACTAGCGCCTGTACCGACAGATGTTATTCTGGGATCAACTTCAGGTGATGGTTTAAAATATGTGGGAAAACGACGATAATAACCATTAATCGCATCCAAATGTCCGAAGTATGGCCTTACCGCAAAAAAGACAAACTCAATGTCAGTCTCCATATTAGGTAGTATTGCAACCTTCGTCGAATAGAATAGGTTCCCTTGCTCATCAATCCCATTTTCTAAATGAGAAATTAAAGTTTCAGGAGCTAAACCAACGGCAAAGCCAAAGTTATTATTGTATAAAAAACTCACCGGGAATGTTTGTATAAGCGTATTTCTTTTGATTACCCCTTCTGTTAAACTATGAACTTCATATCCATCCCAATAGTTAAAATCATTAGCAGCTATGATTGGCAATTTCAAGGTAATCTTGAGCTTTACATCCTTTTGAATATTATTCGCTATAGAGACCTTCCACGATAACCTATCCTCATATCCCTCTAGTCTTTGTATAACTGATACTTCTCCATTTATGCTTTCTTGGCACATCTTTATACGATTATTATTCTCTGATATTACCATTTCCTCAGTTGGCAATTCAATTTGCTGATCAAAATCTATAATATCAACAAAACCTTGGCTGGATAATACGGAATAGCTAGTTTCGTTATTATTTATAGTAATTTGCTCTAGAGCAAATTGTTTGGGGGAAACATCCCACTCTACTGGTAGCGTTGGAAATATACTGGAACCTGTTCTAAATGTAGATGCTAAAGAACTAGAAGTTCCTATGCAGATGATAGTTAGAAAATAAATGATCTTTACCTTTTTAGCATTAACCATACGCCAAAACAACCCTTTCAATGCTGTTAAGAAATTTCTTCCTTTCTTATAAAATTTAATTGTCTAGCCTGATAATCTTCCCTTCTCTTTTCTTTCAAAAAAATAAAGAATGCTTTATTAGAAAAAAATTATCTCTATATATAAGCTTACCATCTTTATCGTAATAAAAATCTTCATCTTCAATCGTATTTGGAGATGAAAACCCTAATGAAACCGTGAATCCCAGGGGTGATGTAATTTCACCCAATACTTTTTTTTGAAAAACACCATTATCTGTACTAAAACCTCCGAATAACTTAACTCCATACTTTTTGGAAGTAATACCTAAAATCATTTCCAAAGCAAGATTATTAGCTCTGGAGCTGATTGCAGAGAAACTAATCCCTGGAACAAAGACTAAGGGTGATTTGTTTTCTGCAGTTATTGCAATTTTTGTTGTGTTATTTATTTCAGTTTCATCTTTCTGCAGTTCATAATCTAGAGATGTTCGACACCCCCATTTTTTCAGACGATGCTCTTGCTCAACTATTAACCTATTTACCAATTGCTCTTTAGATTTCAATTTATAAACTCCGTACTCAACTTTTGTTGGAGTGCTTTTTATATTCCCCGTAAACCTGATTTTCCCACCCAAGCGATCTGTATATTTATCAAGTGGATTTATCCCATAATAGTATGGATTAAAACCAGAGATAATGTATTCTTTCTGCCTGTTTCTATATGTAGGATCATATTCCTTATCAAAATCAAATAAATCTAGTTCGTATTGCCAGAAATTAATAATCCTACCTGTAATTATAAATTGTCTTATCCAATATAGATTATCTTCTTTTTTATTCGCGGCTATCATAGCATTAATTGAACCAGAGCGTCTTCTTATATTAAGTTCAGAGAGTAGAGCTTGGTCTAAATAATTCCAACCGCTTTCGTTTCCTTTTCTCTTTTCTCTTGTTCCTGCACCAATAGCTGTGAAAGTATAGTTATTAATTTTTTTTTGTCCTTTAAGTCCAAACCCCGCTTTATCTAATACTGCGGGATGCCAACCATAAAACCCATCAAATTTAATCCCAGCAAACATCAAATTAGTGACCGTATAGCCCCTAAGGCCTACTGCGTTATCATAATTATTCTGAGCAATATATGGTGACAAATTAAATGAAGCATTTCCTGCAGTAATTTTATACCCCGGGAGCTGAAAATAAATAGGACCATTAATTTCTATGGTAGATCTTGAAATTGCGGGCGTAAGCAGTTTATCAAACGGTGCATCAAAACCTCTATCCGTAGATTGAAATTTCCAAGCAAATCGTCCATCGAATCTTGGTGTACTGTCTGTTTTAAATACAGTAGTTAAATAAATATAATTGTTAGTTTTAAATTCTGTCTCAGGCGCGTACCAAAGCGCAGTTTGCATTTGTCCACTTATATTTAAAGGTATTTCAGCAAAACAAACGCATGTGAGGACTAGGAAGGAAATAATTGTGATATTCCTTACACCTCTACACATTTTCTCACCTCCGATACTCAAAAGTCGACTTCAACCCAAATTCTCAACAAATTATCCCATTCAATCAAGTTATATTCATCATCATAGTCATATTTCGACGTTTGTGGGATCTCTGGGCTAGCATAATTCCATTGTACGTTTATGCCATTAGGAGAAGTATACTTCATCTTTGAATACCATTGTTTATTGTTAGGCAAGGACCTACGTCCAGCTTCCCATGATGCTCCCAATTTCGTAACTCCCTTTAGCCCATATGTTCCATAAACTCTTCTATCATCTTCCTCCAGGATATTTCTGTTGCTAAGTAATAATTTTAAATCTCCCCTAAGCGGTTTTTCATATATGATCTCCGTTATGGAACTTTCAATATGACTGGGGATACCAAAACCGATTTCCTTATGGATAGCATTTAATTTCGTTCTGAATTGTATAGTTGATGATTTGATTGGTACATTAATCTTAAAGGAAATTATATTCAAGTCAGTACCGTCTTTTATGTTATGGTACTTTTCATACGATGAATAAAGATTTTTGCCTTGGGTTTCATTATCTAAAAATAAAAGTTGGGTACCAACTAGCCCCGAATATTTATCAACAGGATTCCAACCTAAATACTTACCGGTCTGAGGATCAAATTCTGGTCTAGTTAACCGATAAGCTGGGTTAAATCCTTGTGAATAGTTTCGATAAAAGAGCGAAAGTTTGTAATCATCAACATCAACACTTATGTTAGAATCGATCAGTTCCGATGTTTCTGTTTCATTTTCTTCACTTGCATAGATGACTCCCAGATTAAACATAGCAATCTTACGGGTAAGATCAAGACTATATGCTATTTGAGGTTTTTCTTGAAGTTGACTTCGTTGGCCTGTATTCAAATATATAATTTCGCTCCTTGAGTTTCTATTTGGGTTATAAGCAATTCGTACTCCTATTGTATTTCGACTATCATTTGGTTCCAATGCTTCCCATACACTTAAGCCATCAACTTCAAAATTACCTAATTTTAATTTTTCTAAAGAAATTCCTCTTGGCTTAGGAGTACGAAAATCTAATTCAAGGTCATCCGATAACCACCACAGAAAAGGTGAATACTCTGCTACAATATTACCTATATTTAATGTGCATAAAGGACCATTGTGATATAGGTTTCCTCTTAAAGAAACGGATGCCCAATCAATTGTAGGAGTAAAAGAAAGCCAGTTTGCTTGTTTGAACTCCCTGATTTCCTCTTCATTTTGATAAAAGGCTATAACTCGAACATTGATCGGCCTAGTCTTGCTTCTTACAGTAGTATATACTTGGTATCGCATTCCTGCGATAAAACCAGTTTCTGGAGAACTATATAGTTCGCTGCCGATGGAACCATCTACAGTCAAATCGGCTGCACTGGCACTTAATGCCAATAAAGTTAGCAAGACCAGCCAATACTTACAGATAGGCTTAAAATCCATAAGGTTCGTCTCCTTTCCTTTGAATCAGAAGGTTTTTGTTAATGAAATAATGTTTTTAATACCCAAATCTTTCTTTGTTAAAGCATAGTCTAGTTGCCATTTATTGATGTTTACACCTAAACCAAGGCTAAAGTTTTCTTCAGTATAACCGAACCTAACGCAAACCTGTTTAGAAAGTTGTTGCTCTATTCCTAAGGAGACTTTTTCTTTATTTATATCTACTCCAATAGTTTGCCGCACACCAACATAACTAGCACCGAATTCTAATTTTGGTGATAAGGATTCTATTGTCCCGGTATTATATCTAATACTAGAGAGCAAATTTTTCACATTAACGCCTATTTTGATCTCTGGCAACTTGAAAGAATCAATTATCAAGCCAACATCTAAACCATAACCATCACCGCTACCACCCTCAAAATACTGCTGAAATCTATTAGCAGTAAGCCCTATGCTAACATTTGGCATTGGCAGAAACGATTTTGACAATCTAATTGTCGATTCATTGAATCCTAATTCATCTTTGATATCAGTAAAATCTTCATAATGAATTCCTAACTTCAATGGGGATATTGTTATACCAATAAAATTATGCATTAGCCCTAAATTATATAAATCAGATTGAGCAGCTGTTATTCTTAATTTGTCAACAAAAGATAATCCAGCTGGATTCCAATATGGAGCAGATGTATCATCGGCAATAGCAGTAAAAGCTTCACCCATACCTATAGCTCGCACACCAACACCGATATTTTCAAATGCTTTGCATTGGAATATAGAAATTCCTGCAATTATAATTAGGAAAAGAGTTAACACCTCTTTACCTCTGTTAAAATTCATATCTCGCCCTCCAATCTTCATTGTTTAACGAAATTAATTGCTTATTACCAACAATAAAAGGTAGTAATTATTAATCTCATTTTAACATTCTATTTATTGATAACGACCCTTCCAACATACCTATTGGTTTTTTTATCCGATAAATTTTTGATTAAGATCTCAATAAGATATAATCCATTTTTATAATGTTCACCTCTATTATTTGTTCCATTCCATTCAAAATAATGTTCACCTGCAGGGAAATGTTCATTCAGAGCAATTACATCCAATACTTTTCCAGCAACATTATAGGTCTTTACAGAAACTGTAGCTTCTTCATCTAATACGAAATATATTTTAGCGGTATGGTCATTTTGAGGGTCGAATACTTTGGGTACAATTTGTACATACAGCAAAGTATCTAGCCCAGTATTTGTCTTAGTATAAATAATTTTCCTAGGTTTAGTTGCGGGACCAACAACCTCATAATCATAAGAAACTCTCAAACGCCAATAGCTTACTCCCACCGGAAATTCTTTGGTGGAAAAAGAACTATCCTCACCTGGTATTCGAGGAAGCTCCACTACGTTCTTCGAAAAATCCTCCACTGAGCATATCTCCAGAATATAGCCATCTACTGTTTCTCTTTCCCATTGGAAAAACAGAGCTTCATCTGTAAATATTTTCCCACTTTCTGGTTCTATGATCTTTGGGATTGGTGGAACTTCTACCTTTCCTCCCTTTGTTGGTGAAGCTAATTCTGATTCATTATCGGCAGCATCTAAAGCTTTAACAACATAGTAATATGTTTCTTCAAATACAACTTTGTTGTCAATAAACAAAGTCCCTTTAATATTTGCAAAAGCTTTAGTGTTTTCGTTTACCTCAAAATCCGGATCTGTTGATTTATAAATATTATATGCTACTGCCTCATCACCATCGCCTTCCGGATCAGGTGGTTCCCAGCTTATTAAAAGAGCCCCAATGTGACTATTTGCATCTACTGATAGATATGTTACCTGATTTGGTTTAACATCATCTTTTTTCAAGGTTATAGGATCTAAGATTGTGGTTTCTCCTCCAACTATCTCAAACGAAGAGGGTTCTTTTTTATAACTAGCTTTGCGTATCTCTAACTTGTAGTTACCCTCCAAAAGCATTTCAATCGTGAACTTACCATCTTCATCGCTAAAAACATTTTCTATATTCAAATCAGTTATTTGTAATGATGCCTCGCTGATATAAATTATTTCACCATTAGAATCGTAAGCAATTATTGTCCCTTCTACCTTTCCCATAGTTGAAATTGAAACAACTTCACTAGGAATGCTTTCCGATCCTGTGCCACTAACTGCAATTACTTTATAATAAAAAACAGAATAAGGATCAACATCATCATCAGTAAACTCTGTTTTTAGTCCAACGGAATACTCGATAGTCGTATCGGTTGAAAAATCAGGATCACTAGATCTAAGTAGTTTATATCCTATTACTTCAACTCCAGAAACATCTTTAGGAGGACTCCACTCAATAGTCACCTTTTTAGTTCCATTTATTCGTTCTGCATTAAGTATTTCCGGTGAATTAGGCGATAGGCCCTCATTAAGCTCTGCTAAATAATAATTGTCTATCCATGCAGTTCCCGTACCACTAGAGAATAAAATGCGTGGAATCACTGATTTTGCAGAACCTGAATTAAAATATAAATGAAGTAAAGTCCAATCAAATGTTCCATCTACAAAAACAGTTGGAGCGTTTGGCTGGCCAGTCTGAATAAAGAAATTCAAACCACCTTTGGTACCATCAACAAGTATATTGTCACCTTTCACCCATACTGTAGCTACATAATCTGTATCCTCCTTAACTACAATAGGCTCCTTGCCGTGATGAAGCTGAGAATTATCGGTGGAAACCACCTTTTGTTCCATCTTTATACTATAATTACCATCAAAGGAGACTGTATCATCATATTCAACGGTACCAGAACCTTGATATAGGGTCCATTTTTTATCGTTAATATCCTCAAAGCCATAATTCCCCGCAAGTTTATTTGGACTTTTATCTGAAACTATTATTATTTCTGAGGCAGCTTCGTTTCCTAATAAATCCACGGATGTTACAGCGTAACAATATTGAATGGGTGATAACATATCTTGGTCTAAATAACTAGTAGAATAAACCTCCCCTATCAAATTATTAGGAGACACTAAATTAAAAGTTGAAGTGCTCCTATATACTCGATAGCAGATCGGTTTTTCACCGTCTGAGGCTGCTCCAGGCTCTTCCCATCTTAAGTAACTATTAAATTCATTAACTCTGCCACCGATTAGATTATTCGGTGGGTTAGGCGGTACAGGATCAGTTCCAACCAATTGTACTGAGCATTCGTCGAACCAAAGAGTCCCCGCGCCACCTTTCCCCGCTATTGTCACATAAATATAGTATGCCTCTTCAGGTATTTGAACTATTTCTTCATATTCTTCCCACTCATTTGTTCCATATTTAGGGACAATCTCAGTATATGCTGTCTTGTCACCTAAAGTATACCCTTTATTTATATCTTTAAAGCCAACACTAATTTTTGGAGTATAACCAGAAAAGTTATCTGTTTTTATCCATACCTTAAGCATCATAGAAATCCCTGGAGGAACAGCTAAGTGATAACTTGCATTATGTGCTGTTCCTTTACCTCTTATTCTAAGAGACTTTTGTCCTTGGTATGCAACAGTATCATCTATTAATGCATCATCGGTAAGGGACCACTTTAATGGTTCTAATTCGAATCCACCCGCCTGAAAAATATTTGGTCCTGTAGTAGCAGAATAACCAGTCCCCACTAGAAATACCATCATTAAGATTACAAAAAATAATATCCCTCTACTTTTAGAAATTTCCACTCTCATTTAATCACCCTCAATATATTAGTATTTGCCCAATTGAGATAATGATATTTCAACCTTTTTTACCAGCTGATGCAATTCCTTCGATGAAAAACCTTTGTAAAAAAATGAAGATTATCATAACAGGAAGAATAGTAAGCATCGATGCTGCCATTTGTGCCGGGACATCAACACTATATTGCCCTTTTAAGTATGCCAGGCCTATTGTAAGGGTATACTTTGTCTTATCATGTATGTATATCAAAGGTCCTAAATAGTTACTCCATGAATTAATAAAGGAGAATACTGCCAACGCAGCAAGCGGCGTTTTAGTTAAAGGTAAATAGATATACCAAAAAGCTGTGCCTGGATTACAACCGTCTATATGCGCTGCCTCGTACAGTTCATTAGGTAAGGTTGCGTAAAATTGACGCAATAAAAAAATACCAAAAGCAGAACCTAAAAATGAAGGTAGTATTAAGGGAATATATGTACCAACAGCACCTAACTTGTTCCATATCAAATAAACTGGAATCATAGTTGCTGTTCCGGGTAGGAACATTGTAGCAATTGCCATACCTAAAATAACGTTGCTCCCCTTAAATTTTAACACCCCAAGTCCATAACCTACTAGCGAACATGACATTAATAATCCTAGAACATCAATAGTGCTTATTAATATGCTATTTAAAGCATACTTACCAATATCATTCTTCAATAAAACCCTTCTATAGTTTTGAAAGTTAATTTTACTAAAACTAATCTTATCGCTCATAGCATAATCTTGCATAGTCTTAAAAGAAGTCGAGAATCCCCATAGGAAAGGCATTATAGTTATCAACGCGCCTAGTATTAATAGGGTTAACACTATACACCTTGAAATCTTAACTTTATTCATAGTGAACCAACCTCTTTTCAAGCGCTCTATATACAACATTTAATAAAAAAACAACTGCTATAAGAACCCATGTAATTACTGCTGCTTCACCAAAAGCTAATTCTCCAAAACTTGATCTATAAATTAAAGTATTGAGAACATGAATGGAGGTTGATTTATCATTGCCAGCTAACAACAACACTAATTCGAAGACCTGAAAGGCAGATATAGTACCTAATACAACAATTAGATATGTTGTTGGGGATATTAGAGGCACTGTAATATGCTTAAAACGCTCCCATGTCGAAGCACCATCTATAATGGCAGCCTCATTAACTTCTTTGGATATTCCCTGCAAACCCGACGTATAGATAACCATAGATGAACCTATGCCCTTCCAAGCATTGAGCACAGCTAAAGTTCCCATGACTTCCATCCAATTCGAACTTAAATACCACTGGGCATTTTTGAAACCAAATTTAGCAACAGCTTTACTAACAATCCCAACCTCAGGTAAAAGTAATACCGAAAAAATTACGGTCGCCGCAACCCATGGAGTAACCACAGGAAGAAAATACAAAGTTCGAAGAGTAGTAGTACCTAAAGTTGTTTTTTGCATTAAAAAAGCCAGAACTAAAGCTAAAATAGTTTGAAGTGGTACAAAGATAATAGCGAAAAAAGCAGTATTTCTGACTGCATGCCATACTTTTTGATCACTAAACACAGATATCCAATTTCCAAAACCGACCCACGACGGAGGAGAAAATCCATTAAAGTTTGTAAAGCTCAAAAAAACTAGATATATGACAGGACCAATAAAAAATAATGAAAGGAAGATTAGATAAGGAAGTGAAAACAAATATCCCCACTTTTCTCGTTCACCCATTTCATTGCCTCCAATAACTAATAAATATGGCTTACTTTTTTCCTTTTATTAATATCTTTTCCACTTCTTTATGCATTTCCGAAATACCTGCACCTACATCCACTCTTTCTCCATATATTCGTTCCATCACAGCTGCAATAATCGGTTGCCATGAATTCCATGTAGCATTTAAATCAAGGTTACTCCCTGAATCATCGAGATACTTTATGAAAACTTCTCGATTCCTAGGCGAGGGTAGGTCCCTTTGCACCTTTTCGAATGATTTTCTGTTGGCAGGAATATTATCGCCTTTACTTGCTAAGATAGTCTGAGCCTCATCAGATAACCAAAATTCAAGCCAGCGCTTAGCAGCTTCTTTCACTTCAGGCTTCGCTTTCTTATAGATCACCCAAGAATTAGCCACATATGGAATATATCTTTTCCCAGCAACACTTTCAGGCATTGGAGCAACATCCCAATTCAAATTAGGAAAGTCTTTATTTACTCTATTTGCTAAAACATATTGAATGAAAAACATAGCTCCTTTACCTGTGCCGAACATATTATAGCTTCCTCTATTTGCTTTGTATGTTGTATAAGGGGGGAATATGTTTTCTTTATGAGCTAAATCTGCCCATTTTTGAATAGCTTTTGTTGTAGGGTCAGAATTCAGAAGCGATTTTGATTTTGTTTCATCCAGAATATTGCCGCCTAATCCTTTTATCCATGGATAATAGCCAACTGTTATTGAATAATCTGTTATAAAGCCATACTGGAGAGTTTTCCCATTAGCATCTTTCTTTGTGAGCTTCTTTGCAACAGCAATTAAGTTGTTAAAATTCCAAGTTTCATCTGGAAGCTCCATACCTGCATCTTGAAACATGTCGATATTATATGCTAAAGCCGTTGGTTGCAAAGCATGAGGTACCCCCCAGACATTCCCTTCCCCATCCTTTGTATCATCTAACATCAAATAATTACCCGTCTTCTCCTTAGAAGCAATAAATGATTTTAAGTTTTCTGCTACTCCTAATGAGCCATAACTCATAATTACTCCACTTTCTAAAAACCAAACATCCGGGCAATCTCCTGACATCATTTGCAATTGTACTCTTTTTTGGTAATCTCCCCAGGGGGCATCATCTATAGAAACTTTTATATTAGGATTTCTTTTCTCAAATAATCTTATTATCTCCTCTGGGGTAACGTCAAAACCACTAGGTAACCCGATCCTTAAGTTTACAACTTCACTATCGGAAACAGCGGTTGGACCATTTTTCCCACAACCGAATATAAAGAGACTCAATAGCATTAACGATATTGTTAATACCAAATAGATGCACCTTTTTATTCCTAACCTCTTCATAAACAATTCAACCCCTTACAATAAATAATTGCTTAAACAAAAAAAATTATATCCTGCTTAATTTGCAAATTACACAAGGCGACTCTTTGATGATTAAGTGAGAGGCAGTAACAATAAAGAACCATTTGCTATGTAATATTTTTTCCTTTTCACAACACCATCTCCACGGATAAATTCCTTCATGAATTTTTTTTTACGGTCGTTCCTTTGAATACATCACCCCTAATAAATGCATCTACTTTACCACCTTCGCCTTTGCACATTTTTAAGATATTCACTACACCACACTCAACCAACTCTTTTGTCGCACTTGAAATATAAGTATAATATTCACGTTGCCAATTATCTAATGCTTCATCACCAATTATTATTAAACTCATTTGTTCTGGAATGCTCAATCGCTTCTGTTCAAATATACGCATTATGACATTCACATAATGCTGTTGTATAATAAGCGCTGTAACTTCGGGATGTTCAGAAAGAATCTCATTGATGGCGAAGTAAGGCTCTTTTAAATTTGTTATTATAAGGTCTGTTCTTGGGAGCAGTTGTTTTTTTTGATATGCATCTTTACAAGCTATCCGAATCTTTTCCACCAACAAGGGCTCTTTGTAATCAGAAAAATAAAAAATATCCCTGTGCCCATTTGCTAATAAATAATCGTAAGCCATAGTTATATTATGAGTTAAATCACCAGATACTGTATTTATATCACAAGCTTCATCTGCCATACTGCCCAATACAATAAATGGAACTTTTGATTTTTGTACCTTTTCCACTAAACTTTTCGTTACTTTTCCTGCTAAAAACAATCCATCTACAGCTCGGTCTATTATCATTTGTGGTAATTCTTCCTTTGGATTGTAAATCGAAAAAAGTAGATTTTTACCCCTCTTTGACAACTCCGATTCTAAATATTTCAGCATAATATAATAGTGTTGATTGCTAAATGGTCTTTCACACAATAAGAAACCAATGCTGTTTGTAGAACCTGTCCTAAGATTTTGTGCAGCTCGATTGGGAGTATAATTCAGGCGTTCAGCTGCCTCAAGAACTTTCTTTTTTGTCTTCTCACTTATAGGGATATTTGTTTTCTTCTTATTGAGAACTCTAGATACAGTTGCCTGAGATACTCCAGCTTCTTTCGCCACGTCAGAAATTGTAACCACGGTTTTTTCCTCTCTTTATGCTGAAATCAATTCACGTAAAACGATTACATAGCTTTATTGTTTATATTTCGTCATGATGTCGTAAAATCCTTCCTTGTGAAAAAAAATATTTATATTTCTTATTGGACTCAACTTTCGCAGTACAATTTAGGCAGATAAACTCTGATATATTGCGGTAAACCATCAATCAATTTGGGAAGTCAACATCGTAAATGCCTCTTGGATTATCAAATTTTGCCTATAGGGATTCATTCTGCTATGGAGGAGCTCTATTCTCTTGCTGTTCATCTCCTTATTTGCACGCCCGGATCTTGTATTGCACTATTCTTTTTCCTTTGTTCCTTCCAGCAAAAACCGGCGCTATCGAACACCTAATAAATAAGGCCTTGCGCAAATAGTAACATACCCAAGGCCTGATTGATTTGGTACCCGCATATCTTATTAAAGAACCGCTCAGTACGTCTTAAGGCTACTATAGCCGCCAGAGCAGCTTAAACTGTCTTACGGTAGGGCTTGCTGAAGACGCAAAAATAACCCATTATACAGTTGTTTTGCTCAAAAAAGTGTAGAATAAGTGCAAGGATATTTAATAAAATCGTCAAAGAAGCTTGCAGACGAAAAAATATATTGTCAAGAAAAGATAGCCTATATATTCGTCTATGTGCTCTTCCTAAGATATAATCCCTTGTTAATGCATTACCATAACTACTGATGAAGACGGCTTGAAATAATTGATGAGTTATTGAGCATCCCTTACAGTATGGCTGCAGAAGGGCGCTCGCAGCATAGAAGTCTTTTAATATCTACTTTGCTTACCGTTTCCCAAATAGATGTCGCATCCTCAGTGCCCGGTTTACAGCATATGCGAAATTGAGGTTGTATTAAAAAGCTTAACCCGTAGCGCTATCAGTGCGAAATCCGTAATGAAATTCGGAGCATCTGTTGTAATGTCGTAGTAATTTAAAAAATCTCAAGCTTTTATTCTTTATCTTACTTAAATGAGGCAAGGCCTCTGAGCATTTTCTTTGCCCAATTATGATATTTTGATTTGCCAAAGCCACGTAATATTCATAGAAACTAAATAGTTCTATAGAATCGCATTTCATAAGTTTGGCACACCAGCCCATCTTAGAATAGCTGCTAGGTTATCGTAAAAGATTAGGTTCTTAGTTTCAATATCCACCTGCCAAGTATGATCAAGCATATCTGTAACTGTAGTTACTACATCATCCCATGTATGATAATATTGATCTGTGCCAAAAATAAATTTATGAAAAGTTTGCTCCCAACCTAAAATATTGTACTCATAAAATTCCCTGCTTTGCTTACGTAGCAGACCATTTCCTGAAGTATCTAGGTAAAGATTAGGATGCATCCTAGCTAGAGTCCAAGCTTCATTGTGATCCAGCCAGCCCATATGTGCTCCAATTAATCTAAGTTGTGGACACTCTCTCGCTATTGGGTCAAGCATTCCAGCCCGCATTCGATTAGAATCTATGAAAACGCCCTTTGGTCGAGAGCTCGTGGTACTTACAGGACCTAAATGAAATAAACATGGCATTTTCAATTTTTCCGCTTCCTGATAAACTGGATAAGCGCTTTCATCGTTATATGCTACAGCAGGGTAGATAATTTTTAAGCCTGCAAAACCTCTATCCTTAAGCTCTCTTACTTTGCTAGGACCATCAACTCCTAAGTGAACAAAACCCATTCCGCAAAGTCTATGAGGATATTTTTTGAAAGCAGCCTCAACTAGATCATTACAATCATATTCCTGAAAAAGATGCCGTGCGCCGTAGGTTATGCAAGTAATCTCTATCTCTAGTTGATCCATCTTCTGAAGTAATAATTCAACGGTGTTATCCCCTATATCCCAAAGATGGTCATGAACATTTAACTTTTTCACGGTTTTCATTATCCCTTTCCAATTAGCTTTAAGTGCTAAGCCCATTTAAATACTAAGTGTATGAGTTCCCGCATTTAGTAGATGCTCACGGATAAAGGATTGGCCCATTAAACTTAATTTGAGCTTTAATTCACTGGATGTTTCAACTATTATTTTCGTCTCGCCTGGCACATGGCTTTTTCCCTTACAGACTAAAGATACCTTCCCACCGTTAAACTCCAAGTTTTCGATTCCGTGTCTACCTTCTGTACCTATGATCCATTCGATACAGTTTTCACTGGCATCGAATTCCAACCCAAAGATCACTTCTAAAAGCATGGAAATTGGGCCTAATCCTGACCAGCCTACAAAATTAGGGCGCACTAATTTACCATATGCATTTACCGCAGGCTGAGGGTACTGTGGTGCATAACACTCCCAGATACCACCATAATTTTCATTAATCATTACCTCATGCATTGCAGCTAAATGCTTCTTTGCAATCTCCCTTGCCCAAGGTAGCTTATTATACTTCTTCAATCCCTTTACTACCATATAGTTTGTAGGTGCCCAAACACCACCTCGCCAATAAGAGCCTAAAGGTTCATAGTTTGGATCATCTTGAGAAAGGGACGGGACAGGGTGGGGAGTATTGAACTCGTTAGGATCTAAAAGATGCTCAAGTAGCCTTTTGGCTTGTTCCTCACTTGCAATTCCTGTATATTGATGTCAAGCCTCCTTTTGTAATGGTTCTGTGAGCTTGAGCACGCTTTTTCCTTCATGGAGGAAGGGAGAAACTTTAATATTTACGTAGCTAACCTCTTTGTCCCATATACGATGCAACTGTTCTACGGCTATAGTACCGACATCTTTAGTTCTACTTTGGACATAATGATAGAAATTCTGCGCTTGAGGGTCAAGCAGATCTTCTCCAATAATGATAACACTCAAATCTTGGGGAATTGATATTTTATGTTTATTAATAAAAGCATAAAATTGAGGAACAAATTGTTGTTGTACAACTAGTGCAGTTACCCTCTGCTCCAGCAAATAACTTTGAAAATAACGGTTAGGATCCTCAACACAAGTTGCTAGTAAGTCCATTTCAACTGGGAGGGAGGCATTTAAATAGGCCCCTCTAAACCCTCTTTCACTGATCTTTTGCAGTTTTGCATCTCGGTAGGTGCTAATATAGGCAACTTTTTTATGTCCATGGCTTAATAAATATTCCAAAGCAGTGAAAATTTCATTTTCAGGATCAGGTGTAACAACATTACAGTCCACCTGTTCGTCTAAAGGAAGTCCCAACACGATAAAGGGCACGCCTGCGCGTTCTATGAGCTCTATTTTTTCTTTGGTGACCCGCCCTGTAACAAGGAGACCATCAATATTGGAGTCATTGAGCATGGGGGGAGTATGTTTATCATCTAAAGTAGCAAAAATCAAACTGAGCCCTGTTTTAGATGCTTCGTTCTCTACTGCTTTTAAGAGATTATAATAATACATTTGATCTAAAGAGCGCTCACAGAGTAAAAAACCAAGATTATTGAACTTATTTAAGCGCAATCCTTGTGCAAGTAGATTAGTTCGATAATTTAATTGTTCTGCTGCAGCACGTACTTTTGCCTGGGTCTCAGCACTGATGGTCACATTGGGAGTGGGATTTAAAACCCTAGAGACCGTGGAGGCAGAAACACCTGCTTTTTTTGCAACATCATTCATTGTTGCCACTTTTGCCACCTCTATTATAACTAGAAATCATGCAGTCGTTTGCATTCTCTTATTATTACTATTCTCCCCGAAAACTAGAATTCCTTCCTAACACGTTAAATTATTTAAATGATGTCATTGTATTGTTACGATATAGATTGTTCACCAAGTTATTTAGCTGGATAAATGCAGAATGATATTTCGAAATTGCAAAAAGCATCCTTGTTAACGTGTTATTTAAATGCAAAATAAGATCTTGTATTGCATGAATTTGCATTAGTTTTGTTGTGCTCTTTGCATTAAAAAACGGGTAGCTCGGTAGCTACCCGTTTTTCTTATCCGGTTGTTTTAAATCTAGCGCTAAGGCTCTTTTGCTCACCGTACTATCCACAAGCGTCCCCGGTCCCCCAAGGCATCCGCCTGGACATGCCATCCCCTCTAGAAAGTCAGCATCTAAACCCAACTTCTGGGCCAACGTCAGGATCCTCTGGCACTCAGCCAGGCCATCTCCCCTCTCGACTTTCACCTTTTTGTGATTTTCCACAGCACGAGCCACACCACCGCTGGCAGCAAAACCCCGACCGAAGACTGAAGGCCGCGCTTCCAGCTTTTGAGGAGCGAGTTTTGAGAGGTTAATATCCCTTGCTACAAAAAGACATGCCAATTCCTCGAAGGTGAGCACTGCATCGAGAAGCTGGGGAGCTTCAGTTTTCTTGGCAAGACAAGGCCCTATAAAAACAATATAAGCATCAGGAGCGGATTCTCGAATTGTTTGGGCTGCCAGAGCCATGGGACTGGGCAAGTCCGAAATATGATCTCGGAGCGTAGGATAGCGCCTCTGCACCAAGTCCTTATATGCGGGGCAACATGAATTGGTCAGCCAACTATCCCCCAGTTCTGCTGCCTCCCTCTGGGCCACCTCGTCTGCGGCATACCCAAGTTCCAAAGACTTTGTAAAACCTAGCTTTTTCAGGCCTGCAAACAGCTGGCCCATGGAAATATTACGACCAAACTGACCTGGGGCAGATGGAGCCACAAGGGCGACTACTTTTTTCCCATCTAGAAGATTCAGGATCAGAGGCAAGATCTCAGATTTATAGCTGATTGCCCCAAAAGGACAACTTATTGTGCACTGGCCACAGTTCACACACGCAGCGGGATCGATAGTGGCGTGTCTGTCTTCTCCGGAACTGATGGCATTTACCTGGCAGGCACGCTCGCAAGGCCGCTGGATTTTTAGAATCGCTCCAAACTCACAGGCCTCCACGCAAAGTCCGCACTCTATACATTTATCCTTCTCAATTACAGCCTTGCCATTGATTACACAAATGGCATCCCGGGGACAGGCGTTTTCGCAATTGTGGGCCACGCAGTGGCGGCAGGCATCTGTAACCAAGATACTATCGATTGGACACTGATCACAGGCAATATCTATCACCTGGAGCATAGGTCCTTCAACTTTTTCGCGTTTTAGCGCCCGGGTTGCAGCCTTTACCAAAGGCTCTCTGTCACCTGCAGGGTCTTCACCGAGACTGAGGCGAATTCTCTCCCTGAGGACCGCTCTTTCTTTGAATTGGCAGCAACGATAATTTTTGATTCCATTGTCAAATAATCCATAGGGTAGATCTTCGATCTCCCGTAATAGTTTTCCTTCAAATGCAAGCCGCGCTACTTCAGTTAGCACCTGGCGGCGAATTTTGTCTATCTCTGAAGTAATTCTTCTCATGAATCCTCTCCTCCTAACTTCTTCAAAACCGTTTTCAGTTCAGAGGGAGTAACCCGATAGTAGGTCTGATTATTAATTCGCACTACAGGGCCGCGATCGCAGCCACCAAGGCAACTAGTGCCTCGGATTACAATTTTAGATTTTAGTTTAGGTGGCAATTCTTCTAGAGCCGTAAAAATCTCTTCGCTTCCCATCAGATGACAAGCAGTGCCAATACAGATTTCAACTGTGATCACATCTTACGCCTCCTCAGTACCATTCCACTGTAGTTTGTTTACCCAGTCTTGCCAACAGCCGAGAAAGTTCAGCTATTGCCTGCTGCCGCGTTGGATAGGCAACGGCACTTTGCAGGGATCTGAAGGCCGGATTGAGGGCTGTGCCAATTATAAAGTGAATATTTTCTGTGCGCAAAAGCTCTCGGGCAAGGCAAGAGGCCCCATCCTCTTGGGGGGGAATATTTTCGCCGCTTAGCACCAACCGTAGCCTATCTATGACTTTATTTAAGGTGAGAATGCCTTCGGTCACCAAATGGGCTCCAGTCAATGTCGCTTTAGGCGGCACTGTGGGATCCTCATAGTTCATCTGGGTCTGAAGCCGCTCATTCCACTGCCGAGCCACCATATTGCCTGTGGCCCCACCTGCAATCACTCTTTGACCAGGGAAGGCTCGGAGCCTGTTGCAAAGCTCTTCATCTAATTCTTTATCTTCAGGTGGACCTGAAAGCAACATCATGCTCCGAGGAGACCGGGCCCTGAGTACCACAACTGTGGCATCATCTCCTGGCCTACCCTGATAGAGGATGTTGACAATATCTAAAATTTCATGGGCCCACTGTTCTGGCTCAAGGCGAGATGGGGCTTTCTTTTCCAAATAATAGCGAAGGCCACCCATTCCCCAACCCAGCTCCAAGACTCCCCCAACACCTGCGTGGGTGACACCGTCGGAGAAAAGAAAGAGGAGATCTCCCTCTTGGAGCTGAAACTGGCTTTGCTGAATTTGCTTCTCCCCCACTTCAGTTTGGGAAAAAGGTGGCTCTAGTAGCTCATTATCTCGCAGAAGCAGAGCCTGGGGACTATCATTGACAAGTAGTCTCGTTGCGCCATCTGCCTCGGCAGCGAGCACTGCCAAGGTGGCATAGGCCAATCCTCTCTCCTTGCATACAGGCAAGGTCTGATTGATGGTAGCCATCACATCATCCAAAGGGAGACCCCGAGACAGAAGTGTGGAGGCCAGCTTCACAGTCATGGTGGAGAGGATGCCGGCTTTGACACCACTGCCTAGTCCGTCTGAGAGGGCTACCATGATCTCATCGGGTCTGCGCAGGACCTGTACTGTATCTCCACAGAGCTCCTCCCCTTCTTTGGCAAGGAATTTTTGTGCTAAATCAAAGGCGAGCTGCATGGCTATTCAGCCTTTCTTTTATTAATCAGGGAAATAACCTCCCAGAGGGTGGCTTTAGTCTGGGCTGCATTTTCAGCCAACAAACCTGCTATTTCCTGTGCAGTATGCAGATGCTCATCAATGACCCGGGTGGCTTTATCTATGGTTTCTTCTGAAAGCAAGTCCAGTTCCCTTTGCGCTTGGATTTGCGTTGATAAATCTCGGAAAATTCCAATCACAAGCTCGTACTCTGGCAGGGGCATAATCAGTTCTTCAACTGTAAGTTCATATTGGGGATAATGCACTGAATCAAGATGCACCCTTTCTCCTGTTTTGGCAACCTGGGCAAAAGCTTCAGGAGCGATAAAACTAGCTAGGTGTAAACCAATCGCCTCTTTACCATGGCGATTGAACCACCTCTCCGCTGCAGGATTGAACTCTTGAATGATAAGATCCCGATCTACCACAATCACACCATCTGGTGTGGCCCGCACCACGAGATTGGCAAAGGAGCGGAATTTCTCCTTCAGATATGAAACGCACATCTCAGTCTCGGCTTGCCCCCGGAGGACAGCGACAGCTTTCTCGCGACAGGAAGAGTAGCCGCAACCGCCGCAGTTGGTTTCATCTTCAGGTCTAAACTTGCCGATTTTTTCAAGGACAGAGCGGATCTCCTCTTCGGTAAATTCCTCCTCTGGTTCTTTTCGATCCTCATAGGTGCGACTTTGGGGAACAGTCTTATTCTCAGCTGCCTCCTTTTGCGTCCAGGCGAGAACCCGCTCTCGCCGCTCCCAAATATTCTCTTGGGGACAGACCATGGCAGGCCCCATTAGGCAGCCGCCGCTGCAGGCCATAGCCTCGATAAACCTGGGGCCTTTACCTCCCGCTTCTAAAAAGCGAAATAGCTCCAAGAGCGATTCCAGCCCACTGATTTGCACAGCATCATTTTTTTCCTCCAAGTCTGAGGCGCGAAGCACACCACCTTGCATAGGAAACAGTCCCCCTAAAGCAAGACCCACATCTTTCGCCTCTTGAGCCTGCCTCTTGCCTTCAAGAAACTTGGCTAGGCTTGTGAAAGTAATGGCACCCCGCAGCACCTGCGGCTCCCCAAAAGCTCTTGCCTCCTGAATTTTAGCAGCGCAAGGCCCGAGGAAGAAAATATTACTCTTTGGGTACTCCTCCTTTAGCATCCTAGCATGGGTAATCATGGGAGACTCAATCGGCGCCAAGTAAGGAATCAGGCTTGGGAAGTGTTTCTCCACAAGATTCACCACAGAGGGACAACACGAGGAGATAGTTGTCTCCTCGCGAGTTAAATAAAGCTCTTGGTAAGCCTGGGCAACCTGGTTGGCGCCCTCTGCAACCTGGCGCACTGCCACCACACCCAGCTCCCGTAGCTTCGCAAAAACTTGGGAGGGAGAATTGTCTAGAATACCGCAAGCCACAGACGGCGCCACGCTCACCACAAGGGGCTCTCCTGCTTCCAGGAGCTCTAAAAAGAGAGGCAAGTCGTCTGCAATTCGTTTTGCCTCCTGGGGACAGGCTACAACGCAACTTCCGCAGAGAACACACTTCTCCTCCACCACCCGAGCCTGGCCTCCAGAGAGGGCGATGGACTTTAAGGGACACTCTCGAACGCAGCGATAACAGTCCTGGCAACGGGCAGGACTTGTGTGGATGATGGTATTCATCACGCATCACCTACTATATATTTTTGAAAGATAGCATCAACTGTTTTAGGGGAAGCACCTAAAATCTCCTGGCCATCGATGGACATGGCAACGCCCTCTTGACATTTGCCCTGGCAAAAGGCAGCCTTCACCTTCACCTTATTTTCAAGGCCATTTTCATGGAGCAAGACTAGCAGTCGTTCAATCACCTGATGAGACCCTTTCAGATGGCAGGCACTGCCTATGCAAACAATAACTTCCATTATTTCTTCTCCTTGCCATAAATATAACACAGTCTGTTAATTATTTAACAATATTATAGCATAAAAAAAGAGACAATGCCAATCTGGATTTTGTCTCCTACAAAGATAGACGCTAGCCAAGTGCTTTTAACTGCGTTCTTTCATCACTTTGTGCCTTTTTTCACCATTATCTCTCTGTAAGCTGCAAAGACCTCACTGATCTTCTCCTGTTCCACTCCAGATTCCCAATGGCATTGCGCAACCAGACCCCCATCAGCCCACAGATGATCATAGAGTGAGGCAACTGCCTGACGAATTTCCTGGAGGTTTCCCCTAGGCAGGAGGTATTGGCGATCTAACTCTCCCCAGAAGGTGATGCGTCCGCGGAATGCAGAAAGCTTCTCCAGATCCATGGTAAAAAGCTGGGAATTGATGGCATCTACCCCCAGCTCTACAAAATCCTCAAAAATCTCCTGGATTTTTCCATCAGAATGGAAAAAGACAGCCTTGCCTGCATCCCCGATCAGCTGGCAATAGTCTCTATACAATGGTTTGAACCTTTCTCTCCAAAGCTTAGGCGAAACCAGTAGCCCTCCTTGCCAGCCCCAGTCATCCATCAAAAAAACTCCATCCACGCTAGTTTCTGCCCACATCTCAAGTTCTTGGCAATTAAACTCATGGATAATCTCTAACAGCCTCCATATTCTCTCATCGCCCATAGCCAGATCCAATAGCACCTGTTCCGTCCCTCGCAGGTGCTGTAAGCGCTCAAAGGGGCAGACGGATGTGGGAGCAATCACATATTTATCCGTAGCCCTGCAGCTGGCATTCACCTGGCCAAGATCTGCATTTGCTAAAATCTCCCAAGGTGGCTGAAAGCGGGAGAGATTCTGCCAGTCTGCCAAAGGATGGCCTACCACATAGCCACTTTCTGCCAAATCTCCGGTATGCCAAATACAGCCCCAAGGATCCGTATATTTATAATCTCTCCCTCGTACTCCCTCTTCCCGCAGGCCCCTACCATAGGCGAAGGGGGGCCTCGTGAAGTCTGAAGGATAGAAAGCTAAAACTTCTTTGGCCTCCTGCGGTGGGATGCTACGGGAGATCCACAGATCCCTGGGAATCCGCTGAGGGTTTTGAAATGCAAGGGTCCTTTTCACAAGCTGGCGGCCTGTCACGGAACAAGTTCCTCCTCGCGAAACCAGGCTACTGTATCTTGGAGGGTCTGGGCCAAGGGTCTTGGCATAAAGCCTAGTTCTCGCTTTGCTTTGGCAAATGACATATTGCAGTTTGAGCCTAACACATACATGGAATAGGGTGTGAAGCGAGGTGTGATGCGGCTAAATTTGTAATAGGGTACAGCCAAATAGCTTGCCGCCTTGCACAACCAAGTGGGAAGCTTTAATTTCGGCATCCTCACAGTAGAAAGTGCAGAGAGAATACGAAAAAGTTCTTCAATTGTAATCTCATAGCCCGATAGCAAATAGCTCTCTCCCCTCGCTCCCCTCTCGAATGCTGCGATGAGCCCTTGCGCCACATCCCGCACATCCACAAAATTATAGGCTCCATCGAGAAAAGCCCGCATTTTTCCATTGAGGTAGTCCATAATTAACTGGCCCATCTCCGATGGCTTATAATCGTAAGGCCCGATGACGCCAGAGGGGATTGCTACAACTGCATCTAAATCCTTTTTTGCCGCATCTAAAACCTCCAGGGAAGCCTGGGCTTTTGACTTCCCATAATCACCATGGACGAGTCTGGGATCGAAAAGTGCATTCTCAGCGATAGTGTTCCCAAAAGGCGGCTCTACAAGAGCGTGCACAGAACTGGTGTAAATTAGCCTGCCCACCTTGCCCTCTCTTGAGGCCCGGATAACATTGCGAGTGCCCATAACGTTCACAGCCTGAAGCTTCTGCCGCTGTCCTGAGACAATAGTAACAATCCCTGCCAGATGAAAGAGGGCTTCCGCTTCCCCTACTGCCTCAAGAAGGGCGGGATAATCCTGCACATCAGCCCTTATAAGCTCTACATCAAGGCCTGCCAAAGGTTTGGTGCTCTCATGTGGTAGGACAACGCAGCGAACCTTGCGTCCTTTTTTTAAAAGCTCCCGCACTAGCACATTCCCTATATGACCTGTAGCGCCTGTGACCACCATCATGATAATATACCCCCCTTCTACTCTTCGGAAGAATGGGTAGAGATTTGGGGACCCAGCTCAAGTTGCGAGAGCCTTTTTAAGGCTCTCATTTTATCTGAATGCCCCAGCTTTGCACCTTTGATCGCTCGCTCAAAGGTGTTGATGCTTTCATCATATTGCTCTCGGGAGACAGGATAGGGAAAACCGTCTTTACCCCCATGGGCAAAACTATAGCGGACTGGATCTTTGCGGCTAGCTGGCGTACCCCAGACCACCTCGGCAACTAAAGCTAAGGCTCTAATGGTGGCAGGCCCTACCCCTTGCACAGCCAATAACTTTTCAAAATCATCCGGTTGGCTCTCGTAGGCAGCAAGGAGGGCCCGGTTTAGATAACCGGAATTGGGAACAGGATGGGCAC
>DIQB01000014.1:1386-6221 GCA_002427165.1 Firmicutes bacterium UBA5473 | reverse complement strand
GGGAACAGGATGGGCACGGGGCAAAGTGAGGCCTGGAAGCACTCCCTGGCGAGGTTCTCCCTGGAGGCGTGCAAGTTCATCTAAAGTCTCAGAGGGATTTTGCCGCGCGAGACTGGCTGAGGCAGAGCGGGCCCCCTCGCTTTCTTTAGCTGTCAGATCCAGCACTTCTTTGGCTCTGGATCCGAGAATGCCGCTGTGGGGTTCATCCACAAACTCTTGCTCCAATTCCCCTAGCCAGTGATAGCGGCGTGCATAGCGGTTCTCTGGATTCATTCCCTGCTGCACAACTGCCCATTTGCCTGAGCGCGTGAAGGCAAAAACATGATGATAGAGTTGAAAGCCATCTTGGATCGCAGTGTTGTCCACCTTCGCTGCCATGCGACTTGAGTAGACTAAGCGCTCGAGAAAATTTGGCAATCCGTATTTCTCACCAGCTGTCTGTATCTCAGAGGGAGTCTTGCGGGAGGCAGCGCCCTTGCCGCCGGCAATAAACACCCCCAGCTCATTTTCAATTGGACGCAATCCCTCTTTTAGCGCTCCGGTAACTGTGGTGGTCAAGCCTGAAGAATGCCAATCAAAACCCAATACGCAGCCTAAAGCCTGAAACCAGATTGGATCAGACAGTCTCGCTAAAACTTCCTCTGGCCCAAATTCCAGCGCAATTGTCTCCACAATTGCTCGGCCCAGGGGTACCATTTTGGCAAATAACCACGCTGGACAACGGCCACCGTGGAGCGGTAGATTGGCTGTGCCTGTGCGCATACCTACGCCTCCAAGTTTAGTATTTCTCGCACAATTTGGCCCATTGCCTCGGGCTCGATCACTGTGTTGTGTCTGATTGGCGCATCCTGTAGCCCTACGAGTCCCCTAGGGGGGGGCAGCTTGGTTTTCGCGGCGAGTTTTGTCAAGAGCTCGAACTCATCGTGGCCACTTTCCCCCAGGGCTGCTGCTACAGTGTGGGGGAATTTATAGGGGCTGGCAGTTGAGACCACAACTGTGGGCTCCTCGCCAAACTGGACCCGGTATTTCCCGTAAACTGCCATGGCCACAGCAGTATGGGGATCGAGGCAATAATTATATTTTTGGAACGTGTTTTTAATTTGCGCTCTAGTCTCCTCTTCAGTTGCATAATCAGCCCAAAACAATTCTGCTAAGGTCCGCTTGAGGGCAGAGGGAATCAGGTAGTATCCTTCCTCTTGCAGCTGTTCCATGATCTTCGCAATAAAATTGCTATCTCTGCCTGTTGCCTCAAAAAGGAGCCGCTCCAGATTACTGGAGATGAGGATATCCATAGAGGGGGAGCTGGTTTTATAAAATGGGAGCCTGCGGTCATAGGTGCCAGTCTGAAAGAAGGTTGTCAGGACTCGGTTGCTATTGGAAGCACAGATCAGCCTCCCCACAGGTAGCCCGCTACGCTTGGCATAATAGGCGGCGAGGATATTGCCAAAGTTGCCTGTTGGCACCACAAAATTCAGCTTCTCCCCGTGGCGAACCAGCCCCAGCTTTACTGCATCTAAATAACTTTTGAAATAATAAGCGATCTGGGGCAAGAGCCTGCCGGGGTTAATTGAGTTGGCGCTGGAGAAAGAATAGCCCTTCCTCTCAAGTTCTCCTTGCAGCTTTTTATCTGCTAGCAGTGCCTTAACACCGCTTTGCGCATGATCAAAGTTCCCCTCCACTGCCACCACACTCTCATTGCTTCCCCGCTGGGTTACCATCTGCAGCTCCTGGAGCGGACTTACCCCGCCACGGGGGTAGAAGACGATCACCTCTGTCCCCGCTACATCACAAAAACCTTCCAGTGCTGCCTTGCCAGTATCTCCTGAAGTAGCAACCAGGATCACCTGGGTCCTTTTCTCCCCAACCTCTTCCTTGGCAAGGGCCAACAGCTGGGGCAGGGCCTGGAGCGCCATATCCTTAAAAGCAAAAGTGGGCCCGTGCCACAGCTCCAGGACGCCTAAAGTATCCGTCAGTTTCCTTGTCGGACAGATAGCAGGCTCACTAAAGGAGCTGTAGGCACGCCCCAGTCTCTGTGTTAGATCTTGGGGTGGGAAGTCAAGATAGTGATTTAGGATCCTAGCTGCCAGGAGATGATACTCTCCTTGTGCCAGGGTGGTAAGTTCTTCAAGATCGAATTGGGGAAGCTGGGCAGGTACATATAGCCCCCCATCCTCGGCTAGCCCCTGGATTAGGGCATGAGCATCAGTTGTGGGGCTGATATGGCCCCTGGTGCTAATATATTCCATGTTCTCACCTCTTAGGGTAGTTCTCGTTTGCGCACCCGCAGCGACTTGGGTGTAATCTCCAAAAGCTCGTCATCTGCGAGAAATTCCAAAAGCTGTTCTAAACTCATGACCTTAGGTGGCACCAACTTTACGGAGATTTCCGATGTGGAGCTGCGCATATTGCTCATCTGTTTGCGTTTGCAGACGTTTATTAAAAGATCACCGGGTCTTGCATGCTCCCCTACAACCATCCCCCGATACACTTCCACACCAGGACCCAAAAAGAGTTCGCCTCGCTGTTGTGCGTTCTCCAGGGCATAATTTGTAGTGGAGCTAGTCTCAAAAGCCACCAAGGATCCCCGGAGTCGGTTATTAATCTCCCCTACCTGTGGCCCCCAATGATGGAAAGCATGGTACATGATTCCCTGGCCCCGGGTGGAGGTAAGAAGCTCTGCTCTGAGGCCAAAGAGGCCTCGGGTGGGAACGAAGAACTCCAAAATGGTGTGGCCGTCGGCTCTAGGATCCATTTTATTGAGCTGGCTTTGTCTGGGACCCATAAGCTCCATAACATGGCCTGAATACTCCGAGGGAACATCCACCACCAGCTCCTCGAAAGGCTCGGATAAAACTCCGTCCACTTCCTGGGTAATCACCTGGGGTCTTCCCGCCTCAAATTCATAGCCTTCCCTGCGCATGGTTTCGATGAGAATGGACAGGTGTAGTTCTCCTCTGCCTGAGACCACAAATGCATCTGGAGACTCTGTGGGCTCTACCTTCAGGCCCATATTGTCCTCTAGCTCCCGCTCTAATCTCTCTTTCAGGTTTCGCGACGTGACAAACTGCCCTTCCCGACCTGCAAAAGGACTTTTGCTAGCTGAGAAAACCATAGAAATAGTTGGCTGATCAATCTGGGCAAAGGATAGGGAATGTGGCTCTAGTGGATCTGCAATTGTGGCACCCACAGGCACATCCTCTAGCCCCGTCACCACCACGATCTCCCCAGTTTGCGCCTGTTCGATAGGCTCTTTGTTCAAACCCTGGTAGTTGGAGAGGGTTGCTATTTTACCTTTTTTACTAGTGCCATCTGGCAGCAAAACAGCAACCTCATCGCGGAGCTTTAATTCTCCGTTACTAATCCTGCCTATAGCCTGCCTTCCCACATAGGAATCATACTCTAGCATGGCCACGCCCAGTTGCAGGGGTGCCGTTGGATCTCCTTTGGGTGCTGGGATTTTTTCAATAATGGTTGCAAAAAGATCATCGAGGTTATCTTTGGCTGCTGCCAAATCCAGCATGGCTTTGCCTGATCTAGCTTCAGCATAAAGCACAGGAAAATCCAGCTGCGCCTCATCTGCCCCCAGGTCGATGAATAGATCCAAGACCTGATCTAATACCTGTTGGGGCCTAGCATTGGGTCGGTCAATTTTGTTGATCACCACAATGGGCACGAGCTTTGCAGCTAAGGCCTTGCGGAGGACAAATCTGGTCTGGGGCATAGGCCCTTCAAAAGCATCCACCAAAAGCAAGACCCCATCTACCATCTGGCAGATTCGCTCCACTTCAGATCCGAAGTCCGCGTGTCCCGGGGTATCGACGATGTTGAGTTTATAGCCGTTGTAAATTATTGAGGTGTTCTTGGACATGATGGTGATCCCACGTTCCCGCTCCAGATCACCTCTGTCCATAACCCTGTCTGCCACCACCTGGCGCTGGTGAAAGATGCCTCCACCCTTCAGCATAGCATCTACAAGTGTTGTCTTGCCATGATCTACGTGTGCGATAATCGCTAAGTTACGAATTTTGCTCTGTTCCATAAATCTTCCCTTCTACTTTAAAAGCATCAAAAAACGGTTGTATTGGGCCTCCCACTGCTCCCGCTGTTGGGGCAGGTATTGGGCAGGTGGGAAGGAGCTGGCAATTATCTCCCTGGCCTGGTCAATCCCCTCTACCTCTCCTGTTGCTATGGCTTGGACCATGAGGTTGCCAATAGCTGTGGCCTCCACAGGTCCTGCCACCACCTTAACGCCACAGGCATTGGCTGCAAACTGGCACAAAAGCTGATTTTGAATGCCACCGCCCACCATGTGGAGGACAGGCAATTTCTTACCTGTAGCCTCACGCAAGCGTTCCATGGTCCACCTGTATTTAAGGGCTAGGCTTTCCAAAATAGTGCGGCAGAACTCCCCTTTGGTCTGGGGCACGTGTTGTCCTGTGCGTCTACAGTAGCTAGCAATTGCCTCTGGCATGGAAGGCGGGTTGAGAAAGTCCGGATCATCTGGATCGATGAGACTAGAAAATGCTGGTGCAGCCTCTGCCATCTGTGTCAGTTCTCCGTAGGAGTAGTTCTCCCCTTCCCGGCTCCACTGCCGACGGCTTTGTTGCAGGAGCCACAGGCCCATGATATTTTTCAGAAGCCTGATTTTACCGCCAAAGCCCCCCTCATTGGTGAGGCCACCATCCATAGCTGCCCTGCTCAATACTGGTTCCTCTGTCTCCACGCCCAAAAGGGACCAGGTGCCGCAGCTAAGATAGGCAAAGTCGTCGCCTTGGGCTGGTACTGCCACCACAGCTGACGCAGTGTCATGCTCTGCAGGGGCCACTACCACCAAG
>DIQB01000014.1:942-1157 GCA_002427165.1 Firmicutes bacterium UBA5473 | reverse complement strand
TTGTACATCAGGTAAAAGCTTTCCCACAACAGTGCCAGGCGCTACCACGTCTGCTAAGATGTTTGTAGGAAGGCCAAGCTCCGCTAGTAGCTCCTCTGCCCACACTTTGCCACTGTGGGAGAGCATAGAGCTGGTGCTGGCGATGGTATATTCCGATACCTGCTCTCCTGTGAAGAAGTATGTTAACAGATCGGGCATGAACAGTAGCTTTCGGG
>DIQB01000014.1:527-682 GCA_002427165.1 Firmicutes bacterium UBA5473 | reverse complement strand
GATTGAATTCCAGTTTGGTTCCAGATCTCCTCGCGTCCTACCTGCTCAAGAGTCCTTTCAAAGCCCAGCTGATTTTGGGGATCACGGTAATGGAGGGGGTTACCTAGGAGATTGCCTGCC
Organism: Firmicutes bacterium UBA5473; assembly: GCA_002427165.1. Classification (GTDB taxonomy): domain Bacteria; phylum Bacillota; class DTU084; order DTU084; family DTU084; genus UBA5278. The sequence goes on along the minus strand of DIQB01000014.1, from coordinate 562 downwards.
TCATCTAAAAGGCCAAAGTCTACACCCCAGGTATC
>DIQB01000014.1:0-271 GCA_002427165.1 Firmicutes bacterium UBA5473 | reverse complement strand
CCAAGACTACAGATGGTAGGGTCCTCTCGGAGAGCTAGACGCAATCCTTCCTTGATCTCTCGCCACAGCTCTAGGGTATCCCAATAGAAGTTGCCCCGGACCCATACAGGCCGATTGGAGAAGCGATGGATCTCCTGTAGCTTTAAGCATCCATTCTCTAAGGTGCCCAGGATTGCTCTCCCACTTTCGGCACCAAGATCAAAGGCCACACTTCGCATTTTCGTCACCTCTTGTCTTATTCTTTAGTTATTGTATCAAAGATCAGCTCCGA
>DIQB01000036.1:609-4648 GCA_002427165.1 Firmicutes bacterium UBA5473 | reverse complement strand
TGGGACAAGTACATGAAGCCCCCTGACATAGTAGGAATTTACACATTGACAACCACGGAGGAACTAGGCATAAACAGACCGGTTGAAAAGTTTGAAGTAGACATGAAGGCAAAAACATCACAAAGAAATGAGTAGAGCAAGCGACGATGCAGAAAGTAGCAAGGATATCGATCTAAATTCAAAAGAATTTAAAATGAAAATGGAAATTGTTGACGAGTTTGCAAGACAGGGGGTAAATTATTGGGATAATGAAATTCCAGAACATAAACTAGATCGAATAAAACAAATTCACCCTGATAGTTGGGAAGAATATGTAAGGCTGTATAGGCACTGTAATATTTCCTTGAATTTTTTCCAAGAAAAATAAATTCTCGTATTTATAAGCAGATGGACGGGAAACTTAATAAAAACTTTGCAAGCTGCCTAAAAGCTTTGGGGCAGCTTTTTCGTTACCATTTTGTTACCAGATTCCAACTTTTTCCTGGGAGGGATTGTCCAATAATAGTCGAATTTTAAAATGTAGAGATCGATCCCCAAAAGGAGTGAAGGAAGACCATTATGTGGAAAGAAATTATCTTTGGATTAATTGGCGGCCTGGGCCTATTCCTCTATGGAATGCAATTGATGAGCGACGGCCTGCAAAAATCTGCAGGCGACCGTATGCGACAAATCCTAGGCGCCTTAACAAGCAGCCCCTGGAAAGGCGTTTTAGTAGGGGCGGGAGTCACTGCAATTATCCAAAGCAGTAGCGCCACCACTGTGATGCTAGTGAGCTTCGTCAATGCAGGCCTGATGACCCTCAAGCAAGCAGTGGGCGTAATTATGGGAGCCAACGTGGGCACCACCATCACTGCACAATTAATTGCCTTTCGCCTTGCAGACTATGCACTGCCTGCGGTGGGCGTAGGTTTTTTGCTCTTTTTCTTTAGTAAGAAAGAACGCTGGAAACATATAGGAGAAATTGTATTAGGCTTTGGACTCTTATTTTTAGGCATGGAGGTCATGACAGGAGCAGCAGTGCCCCTGCGCAGCTCACCTATTTTTGTCAGCTGGATGACCAGCTTTGGCCAATATCCCCTCTTAGGAGTCCTAGTTGGGATCCTGATGACCATGATCATCCAAAGCAGTTCTGCCACAATCGGTATTCTATTGGCTATCGCCTCTCAAGGCCTCATCGGTATTGATGCTGCCCTCTATGTCCTCTTTGGCGACAACATCGGTACCTGTATCACCGCAGTCCTCTCCAGCATCGGCACCACCATCACTGCCAAGCGTACCGCTATGACCCACGTGCTGTTTAACGTTTTCGGTGCAATTATTTTTATCCTTGCCATGCCCATCTTCAAGAATATCGTGATTTTCCTTACTCAAAATATAATGGGCTCTGTTGAAATCACGCGACAGATTGCCAACGCCCATACCATGTTCAACATCTTGAATACCCTGATCTGGCTGCCTATGGCAGGCATTTTGGTGGCACTTGCAACTAAAATCTTCCCTGGAGAAGATGAAGAGGATCAGCCAGGCCCCAAATACCTAGACAGGCGCATGCTAGGCACACCCTCAGTAGCGCTGGATCTTGCGGTTAAGGAGATCGTCCTCACCTCCCACATCGCCAGAGAGATGATCGAAAAAAGCCAACGTGTCTTTTTAGAGGGAGTAGATTTAAGTGAGGAGATCCATCGCCTGGAAGATCAGGTAGATGAACTTCAGCGGGAGATCACTCTTTATCTTTCCATGATTCTCTCACAAAATACTTTAGCTGAACACCATTCCACACTGCTTGCGGGCCTAATGCACGTGGTGGGGGATGTGGAGAGAATAGGAGATCATGCAGAGAACATCGCCAGCTACGGACGAGAACGACAAAAAAGTGGAATTATTTTTTCCAAAGCAGCTCAGGCGGAGCTTGCAGATTATTTCCAGCGTACCATCACCATCTTCGCCCAAGCAGTTCAAGCCCTAGCAGACTCAGATCGAGAACTAGCAGAGGAAGTATGGCGGGAAGAGCTCACCATCGACGAGCTTCAAGATTCTTTACGCCGTAACCATATGGACAGGCTCTGTGTGGGCAGTTGCGAGCCTGCAGCCGGTATTATTTATGTAGAGGTTATCAACAACCTAGAGCGAATTGCAGACCACTCCACAAACATCGCCGAGGTAGTTGTGGAAAAAAGTAGTGTCCTCAATAACCTCTTCTTGGAAGTAACAACTGAAAATTAAAAAGGTCAGGTCCTCCTATGAACTAGGAGGGCTTTTTTTGTATAAGGGGGAGGGGGAGAGGATAAACTAGGGGCAAAGCTTACTGGAGGTGAGCGTAGTGCCCATTGGCGTAATCTTGCTCTTTGTTGCGACCGTTCTTGTTTTTTTTGGTCTTGCTCAGCGGATTTTAGATCATCTAAAATTATCCGACCTAGGTGCAGTACTCTTTTTGGTGGCCATGATCGCAGGCAGTTTCATCAACATCCCCATTCTCCGGGGCCGAGTTTACTTCAGCCTCAATGTGGGAGGCGGCATTCTCCCCATAGCCCTGGGCCTCTATATTTTGCTTAAGGCAGGCTCTAGGATGGAGTGGGGTCGGGCCCTGACGGGAACCGTAATCACAGGTGGTATTATCTGGGGGATCACCCATCTTGTCTCCTTTGAGCCCGGACATACCTTCCTCGATCCCATGCTGATCTTTGGCCTGGTGGCAGGAATTGTAGGATATGTGGCAGGCAGAAGCCGTCGCGGCGCTTTTGTGGCTGCAACCTGGGGACTGTTGCTGGTGGATCTGGCGAACCTGGGAACCTTGCTTGCTACAGGTAAAAGTGGCAGGGTGGTTGTGGGTGGCGCAGGTGTTTTCGATACCATTATTTTAGCAGGTTTTCTCGCAGTGATTATCGCAGAGCTTGTAGGGGAAACCCGGGAACACATGGCAGGAGGACCCGAAGTTGGCCCTGACAGGCCTGCAGGACTTCATGATCCCGACATGGAAATGAGCTGGGAAGAGAATACCCAGCGAGTGGAATTTGCCCAGGATTTTACTGAAAACCCAGACGACAAAGAAGAACTGTGGAAAATTCTCTCAGGTGAAGACGAGGCATCTGGAGCTAGAAAGGGAGAAGAGGGTTTTCCTAGCCAATTTGGAGAGGCCGAAATTGTCCAGGAACTGTACGGAAATGATGCAGATGACAACGATGATGAAGACGAAGGGGAAGAGCCTTCTGAAAATGAAATCCTCCATGACGAAAGTCCTATCCCTGACGCTTGTCAAGGGAGCGGTGATGAGCTCCTAGAGGCTATTTTTGAGCTGACAGAGCCAGGTGAACAATTACACTCTCGGCGTTCCTTTTCTTTAGGTGGAGGCGTGGAATTGTCCTTTGAGGAGGCAAGAGAAGATGAAGCTTAGGCTCCTTGCTCTAATCTTGATTTTCAGCAGCGCAATCTGCTTTGCCGAAGGAGAAAGGTCCGATGGTTTTTTTAACATCGTAAATGAGGCAGGTAAGATCCTTCATCAAACAGCCCACAGCCTTACTATGGGCGATGAGTTTATTGATGAGCAGAATAAACGCTGGCGGCTAGAAAAAGTAACAGGAGACAATGCTCAGGTAAAACTGGTGGAACAGGTAAAATTACCAGCCGCAGTCTTCCCCTCGAAACTCTCCAGTTTCAGCTGGGGTGGAAAACGGGGTGGCTCCATCGCCATTTACCATAGCCACAGTGATGAGTCCTATATCCCCTCCAGTGGCACCTCCAGTAAACACTGGGGTGATGTCTACAAAGTAGGAGAAGCATTGAAAAGCGCCCTCCAAAAAGAGGGATTTAAAGTTAATTGGTCCAAAAACAACCATAATCCCCACGATGGCCTGGCCTATAAGCGCTCTCGGACTACCGCTTTTGAGCTTCTTAAAGCGCAGCCAGCAGCTCTCATCGATATCCATCGGGATGCAGTACCCCTCAGCGCCTATAAAACCAATATTGCAGGTGAGCCAGCCACAAAAGTGATGATCGTGGTGGGCAAACAGAACCAAAATCGGGGATCAAACCTGGAGTTTGC
>DIQB01000036.1:0-317 GCA_002427165.1 Firmicutes bacterium UBA5473 | reverse complement strand
GGCCCCCGGACCATCCTCTTGGAATTTGGCACAGACAAAAATTCTCTCGAGGCTGCACAGCGCTCAGCTACCGAGTGGGCCCATATCATCTCCGCTGCAGTCTACGGCCAAAGTGGCGGGGCGACACCAAACCAGGCTAGAGGGCAGCGTGTAAGGCAAAGTAGCACCTCTGGACGCAGCCTCTTGTGGCTTTTGGGGATTGCCTTAGGCGGCGGATTATTATACTTATGGCTCAGTGCAGGCAGCTGGGGTAAGGCAATAGATCGGGTAAAAAACATGGGCACAGAGTTCAGCAGCGCTTTCTTCTCCCGAAAAAA
>DIQB01000078.1:559-2631 GCA_002427165.1 Firmicutes bacterium UBA5473 | reverse complement strand
ATAGATCTGTGAAGCTTCCATTGTTTACTCCTCCTCAATTTGGTTTGTTTACTCGTTGGATCTCGTAGGTTTTAATAGTTTTGGAACATGCCTCCTTTTTAAAAATGTGTGAGTTAGATGGCGATTACGTTTTTTCAATTATACCCTGGTTTTCAGCTTGAGGTCAACCTACCCCTTAGTTGTTGGCGCACCTTTTCGTTAGAATCAAGCAAAAGATCAAAGATTTTCTAAATAATGAAGGAAAAGAGCTTGTCTTGACAGAATAAATGCTATTGGAACTTATGGAAGAGGGGGATGTGGCATTGGAAGATCGGGAACGGGAGATTATGCTGGATTTTGTGCGGGTGACTGAAACCGCTGCCTTGCGTGCTGCTCGGTTTATGGGCAGGGGAGACAAGGAAGCTGTGGATCAGGCAGCTGTGGATGGAATGCGGGGAATGCTGGACCTTGTGAATATAAATGGTACCGTGATCATCGGGGAGGGGGAGAAGGATAAAGCTCCCATGCTCTATATTGGCGAGCAGGTGGGCAGCTCTGTGGAGAACCAAACTGTTGACATTGCAGTGGACCCTGTGGAGGGAACACGTCTTGTGGCCTGTGGACTTCCCAATGCGATCTCTGCCATTGCGGCAGCAGATAGTGGTTGTCTGCTTCCAGTTCCTGGCTTTTACATGGATAAGATAGCAGTGGGCCCTACAGCCCGCGGCTATATTGATATTGAGGCACCTGTGCGAGAGAATCTGCGGGTGGTAGCAGCAGCCTTGGGGAAAAACGTGCGGGATCTTACAGTGGTGGTTTTAGATCGGCCCCGGCACCAGCCGCTTATGGACGAGATCAGAAGCTGCGGCGCTAGAATTAAGTTGATCCTCGATGGGGATGTGGCAGGTGCCATCGCCACAGCCCTGCCTGAGACTGGTGTGGATATCCTCATGGGCACAGGTGGCGCACCAGAGGCAGTGCTAGCAGCAGCAGCCCTCAAATGCCTAGGCGGTGAGCTGCAGGCCAAGCTTTATGCACCTAGCGAAGAGGTTATAGGCCAGGCAAAGGAGATCGGCATGGATCCCGATGCGGTTTTTGAAATTGAGGATTTAGCCAAAGGCGAGAGCATTATTTTCGCAGCCACCGGGATTACAGATGGAGAATTACTCAAGGGCGTTAGATATGGTGCTGGCTGGGCCAAAACCCACTCACTTGTGATGCGGGAGCGAACCAAGACAGTGCGTTTTGTGGAGACCATTCATAACTTGAAGTTTAAGACTGTTCGCTCCAGACGAGAGATGGCAGAGTTGGAGGTCTGAACTTCAGCCGCTGCACAGGGTAGAGGACAGCCATGGTATTTTTTAAGGCCAGTAGTTTTTGTTTCACATTTATTTGGGCTAGAACGAAAGGATCTGAGATTTAGCAAATGAACAGTTACGATATAACAAAAGACGACTCAAATTTCATCACGGATTCAGCCCTGCCCCAAGACTTACGCTGGTTTAATTGCCAACAGGATCCGTTTGAAGTATTAGGACTTGCAGTTTGTGCAGGGCAGCGATTTTGGCGGTTGCCAGAGGGGATCATCCATCAGGTGAACGATGGGGTCAGCTCTTTGGCAAAACATACAGCAGGAGGGCGGATTAGGTTTCGCACAGATTCTTCCTCTGTGGCGCTGCGAGTGAAGCTACTAAACACCGGCGCTATGTCTCATATGCCTTTGTCTGGACAATCTGGTTGCGACATCTATCTAGGATCTGGAAAGCAGATTAGCTATAAAATGACTGCCATGCCAGCCAGCGCGGAGGTGGTAGCGTATGAGGCAATCTGCTACAAGTCCGATCTGATGGAGGATGTGACAGTCAATTTGCCCCTCTACAACGGTGTGGTAGCGGTCTACATCGGTCTGAATGCCGATAGCACCACGGAAAAACCCACCCCCTATAGGGTTAAGCTGCCTGTTGTCTATTATGGCTCCTCTATCACCCAGGGAGGATGCGCATCCCGTCCGGGAAATTCTTATCAAGGAATTCTTTCACGGTGGCTGGATGCAGATCACCTAAACTTGGGTTTTTCCGGAAGCGCAAAAGGCG
>DIQB01000078.1:0-308 GCA_002427165.1 Firmicutes bacterium UBA5473 | reverse complement strand
ATCAGCAATGCTAATCCCGCATTGCCGATAATTATGGTTTCGAAGCCGGATTTTGAACGTGAATCTCCGGATCAAGTCTACAATGTCCACAACAGCAGAATCCGCCGCGAGATCATCCGTAGAACCTATGAAAATGCAAAGGCTAGTGGGCGTGAAAATGTCTGGTTTGTGGATGGGGAAACGCTTTTTGGCACAAAGGGCCGCGATAGCTGTACAGTTGACGGGGTCCATCCCAACGATCTCGGCTTCATGCGCATGGCAGAGGGCTTATATCCTGTCTTGAAACAGGCACTGGGGCTTTCGTGCGC
>DIQB01000027.1:23428-25797 GCA_002427165.1 Firmicutes bacterium UBA5473 | reverse complement strand
GGCTAGTCTTTATACACACTTGACACGTGTCATTATTTTTGCTAAAATTGGTGCATGAGAATACATAATCTTTATTTTTCAAATGCCCTAATTGAATTTATCAAGGAAACAATAAATGCGGAGCCAACAATTTCTCGTACAGAATTGTCACGGCGGATTTGCGAACGCGAAAATTGGCGTTCTTTCAATGGCAAATTAAAAGAGATGAGCTGCCGCAAGGCATTAGCTGAACTTGACCGAAGAGATATCATTGATTTGCCAGCTTTAACTAAAACATATTCGTTTAATAAACCCGCTGAATCCGTGCTTCGTATTGATGTTCCCGAGGTTAAGTGTTCCATTTCTGGTTTAGGTGAAATTAGTGTGCAGCCAATCGTAAGCAGAGAAGAATCAGAAGTATGGAATTCCCTTGTTAATAGCCACCATTATTTGGGCGCGCAACCTCTTTGTGGTGCTCAAATACGCTATCTAGTTACTAGCGCAAAATATGGACCCATCGGAGCATTAAGTTTTGGTTCAGGAACTTGGGCTTTAGCTGCTCGTGATAAATTTATTGGTTGGTCTGAGGCGGCTCGGCGCAACAACTTGGATAAAGTAATTTTAAATGCTCGTTTTTTAATCGTTCCCTCTGTGCAAGTTCCAAATTTAGCATCTTATATTTTATCTTTAACTTTACATCGGCTTCCTGGTGACTGGGAAGAACGCTATGCTATTCGCCCTGTATTAGTTGAGACTTTTGTCGATCCAACACGTTTTGATGGTGCTAGCTATAAAGCTGCTAATTGGGAATATGTAGGCGATAGTTCAGGGCGAAGGGACGGAATCCCGAAACAAATTTTTCTACAGACACTACAATCAGATTGGAAAGATATTCTTTGCGAGGAACAGGGCTATAATTTAGGGGATGCTCGTCCTATTGAAAATCCAACAAATTGGTCTGAAGAAGAATTGGGAACGGTCCAGCTCTTCGATCCTCGACTTAAACGACGTTTGTTTTCCATCGCTCAGAAGTTTTATGAGAACTGTGGCAAAACTATTCCAGAGGCGTGTGGCTCAAGAGCGGACACCGTTGGTGCATACAGATTTTTTAGCAATAAGGAGACTTCGATGGACGTTATTTTAACGGCTCATACTGAGGCGACAATTGAAAGAATGAAGGACTATTCTGTGATCCTTGCCCCCCAAGACACTACGGTTTTAGAATATAATACAAGACCGATGACTCAGGGTTTAGGGCCAACCAATGGCAACCAAGGTGGACTAGGTTTAATTATGCATGATACGGTGGCTTTTACAGAAGAAGGTACTCCTCTAGGCGTTTTAGATGCCCAATGTTGGGCAAGAGACCCTGAAAAAATTAACGAGTTTAGGAATATAAAAGCACGGGTACCCATTGAACTAAAAGAAAGTATGAAATGGATCCGTAGCTTTCGCAAGCTCGCTGAAATTCAACGATTGTGTCCCGACACAATGCTTGTTAGTATTGGAGACAGGGAGTCTGATATCTACGAGTTACTTGCTGAGGCCCTAATAGACCCAAATGGCCCAAAACTGCTGGTTCGATCCGAAAGAACCCGATTTCGCAAAGTGGAAAATGAATACCTTTGGGACCATATGTTGAATTTAAATATAGCTGGAAAAGTAGCATTAGAGATCCCCCGAAGTGGATCCCGGAAAGCTCGTACTGCCATCGTAAACATTCGCTTTTCTAAAGTGGAAATTTCGCCTACCAAAAATTCAAAAAAGGAACCTCCATTAACTACTTGGGCTGTTTATTTAAAAGAAGATGTTGAACTTTCTAAAGGCCTAGGCCCAGATATTGATCCCATTGAATGGATGTTGTTGACTACTTATCCCGTGGAAACATTTAAAGATGCTGTTAAAATGGTTGAATGGTATTCAAAACGATGGGGTATAGAAATTTTCCATCGTACCCTCAAAAGCGGTTGCCGAATTGGTGATCGCCAATTAGGAAGTGCTGACAGCCTTGAAACCTGTATTGCAATAGATATGATTGTTGCTTGGCGAGTCTTTTATTTGACGATGCTCGGTAGAGAAACCCCCGATTCCCCCTGCACTGTATTTTTTAGCGATGTAGAATGGAAAGCACTCTATTGTTATGCAACCAAATCCTCAAAGCCACCCAAAAAACCACCTACTTTGGCAGAAGCTATCTGGTTGGTAGGCAAAATCGGTGGCCATCAAGGGCGCAATCGGGATGGCCCACCAGGCACGCAAGTTATGTGGCGTGGGATTCAACGTTTAGAAGTAGCAGTGGAAATGTATGTGATTTTAAGGAATGAGAAGGAATAGTTACCGCTTATAAGGGGGCTCCTTTAGCTCCGTGTCAAGTGTGTGTAAAGACTAGC
>DIQB01000027.1:12852-23235 GCA_002427165.1 Firmicutes bacterium UBA5473 | reverse complement strand
CCTGCAGGTAGCCTCTGGCGGAATGTATTTAAGATTACTTGGCCGTCGTTTGTTGAGCTATTGATGGTAACACTCTTTGGCATGGTGGACATGATGATGGTGGGAAAACTTGGTCCCGCTGCGATTGCATCCATAGGTTTGACCAACCAGCCTTTTATGCTACTGCTAGCTATTTTTGCTGCTGTAAACGTGGGAACTACCACGATTGTGGCCTGGAAGATTGGGGCAGGCAGTCCCAAAGAAGCCCGAGACGTCACCAGACAAAGCATTGTGACCAACGTTGCTTTAGGAGCTTTGATGAGCGTGGTTGGCATTATTTCAGCACCGTGGATTATTAAATTTATGGGAGCCAAACCCGATACAGTAAAAAATGCAACACAATATTTCCAGATTGTCTCGGCAGGATTATTGTTTCAAGCCGTTGCCATGTGTATCACAGCAGCACTGCGGGGGGCAGGAGAAACAAAGATCCCCATGGTTTATAATGTAGGGAGCAATCTATTGAATATCTTTGGCAACTATGTACTTATTTATGGTAAATGGGGCTTTCCGCAAATGGGTGTTGCCGGGGCTGCAACTTCTACCACCATCGCCCGTGCCCTTACTTGTTTTGCTGGTTTATATGTCCTCTATATCTGGCGAAAAGCTAAAATCAGACTAAGTCTAAAAGATAAATATCGCTTCAACTGGGAGCTTATCAAGCAGGTCTTTTCCATAGGTATTCCTTCAGCCTTAGAACAACTTATTATCCAAGGTGGCTTGATTTTCTTTGCGAAAATAGTCTCAGGCCTTGGCACTGTTGTTTTTGCAGCCCATCAGATTGGCTTGAATATCAGCGGGCTCACCTTTGCCCCATCTATGGCCTTCGGGGTCGCAGCCACAACTTTAGTGGGGCAAAGCTTAGGAGCTGGAAATGAAAAGAGAGCCGAGCATTATGCCAACATGATTCATCACCTGGCTGTAGGGGTGGGTTGCTCTATGGGTCTGGTTTTTATTTTGTGTTCTCATAAAATAGCGCGACTATATACCTCTGATCTGACAGTAATAGCCATGGCAGGCACTGTCTTGAAGATTTTGGCTCTGGGCCAACCAGGCCAGGCTACGCAATTATCTTTAGCTGGAGCCCTGCGAGGAGCAGGTGATACGGTCTATCCTCTATATGCTTCTTTATTTGGGATCTGGTTCATCCGTGGGGTCCTAGCCTATGTTTTTGTAAACTTCTTCCATTGGGGCCTAGTTGGAGCTTGGATTGCCCTTACCACGGATCAATATGTCCGCTCAATTATTGTCTATCTTCGCTTTCGCTCAGGGAAGTGGAAGCAAGTTAGAACAAGCACATTATCTACATAGCAAAGAAGAATTGGAATGGCTACAATTGACAAAGGAGACGAATTTGGTGATTAAGGAACTTGTGGCAAAGGAAAAAGAAACGATTATTGCATGGCGCAGACAGATCCATCAGCATCCAGAATTGGGCTTCCAAGAACATAAAACAGGACAGCTGGTTGGAGACCTTCTTGAGGAATTTGGCTATGAAGTGCAAAGGGGGATCGGCGGCACAGGAGTTGTTGGTATCCTCAAACCTAAAGGTATGGAGCACAAGCGGGCAGTGGCCCTGAGGGCAGATATGGATGCTCTGACAGTAACAGAGGAAAATCAGGTGCCATATGCCTCGAAAAATCCAGGTGTGATGCATGCCTGCGGTCACGATGGGCACACTGCTATGCTTCTGGGTGCAGCCAAAGTCTTATCTCAGCTACGTGATCAGCTCTCAGCACCTATAGTAGTGCTATTTCAACCTGCAGAGGAGCGCCTAGGCGGCGCCAGAGCAGTTTTGGCAGATGGTTTTTTTCACCAATATTCCATCGGCGAGATTTTTGGTCTCCACCTATGGCCTCAGGTGCCAAAGGGGAAAGTGGGCCTGAAAGTGGGCCCGGTGATGGCAGGATCAATAGATTTTAAGCTAAAAGTTTTGGGACAACAGGCCCATGCTTCAGAGCCTCACAATTCAATCGATACAATTGTGGCTGGAGCCGCGATAGTGGGAGCGCTCCAGGCCATTTCCAGCAGATTCATCAATCCCCTGGAATCTGTTGTGGTCTCTGTGGGCACTTTTCATGCAGGTGAGATTTCCAATGTAATCCCAGGGGAGGCGCTCCTCTCTGGCACTGCCAGAACAGCATCGCAAAATGTATATAAACAACTACCTGCCCTCTTGGAGCGGGTGATCGAAAGCACTGCTAGAACCTATGGAGCCCGAGTAGAGCTTGAGATCGTAGAGGGCTATCCGGTTACTGCCTCCTGTGCCGAGAGCGTTGCTACAGTAGAGCAGGTAACGAGAGAAGCACTAGGGGAAGAGGGACTTTTTAGGCTTGACAGCTGTCGGATGGCCAGCGAGGACTTTTCCTATTATTTACAGGAGGTGCCTGGAGCCTACTTCTTTTTAGGCCTTGGTAATGAGCGGAAATTACATCAACCAACTTTTGATTTTGATGAGGAGCTACTTGCTGTAGGCGCAGAGATCCTGGCAAGAACAGCTCTTGCCGCCTCAAAGCGGCAGGATTCCCACGGTCCCTGTCGAAATTAAATAGTAACTTAATAAACGAACCAACAAGGGGCCTGCTTGGGTCTCCAAGATTGGGGGCATGATGATGCTAAAGAAACTCATACAGATAGTAACGGTAATGCTTCTGGCTGCCACGACTATGGCAACAGTTAGCCACTACAAGCTGGAGGTTGAACTCGTTGATTTTGAGCGGATAATTCAGGGAACTGCCACAGTGGACTACATAAATCGTAGTTCCAATCCATTGGAGGAAGTCTATTTTCGCCTACCTGCGAATCTAGGGCGAAAACCTAACCCTAAGATGGCAAAACTTTGGAATGACTCAGGCTACCTTCGAGGTTTCGAACCCTCTTGGACTGAGATCGCTCGGGTCACAGATGGCCTAGGATCTGAACTGGGGTTTGCCTACGAAGATGCTCTGCCCATTTTTCAAACCTATTCCTTGGAGCGGGGTTTTGTGAAGGTCACTTTGCCTCGAGTCTTAATGCCTGGGGAGAGGACTACCCTCGTTCTTCATTTCCGCACCAAAGTTCCTGCAAGGCTGGGGGATGAAGGCTACAGCGACGGTGTTTATGTGTGGCGTTTTGGTTGGTATCCTCTGGAGCGGGAAATTACTGATGGCAACTGGGATCAGGGAACGAGGGATCCTGTGGCCACCTATGAGCTTGCCTTCAAGGTGCCCATGGGTTTTCAAGTGCTAGCAGGGGGCCTTCAGGTCCAAAGACAAGTAGTTGGCTTAGGCTGGGAGTTCGTTGGCAGCAGTAAGCGTCAGCGCTCTTTGCCCATCATGATCAGCTCCCAGCATACAGTATCGCAACTGGAGGGAGATGGGATTACAATTAGTTCCCATTTTCTCCCCGGCCATAACAGGGTAGGGGCGCTATTGCCGAAACTTGCCGCAAGAATCATCCGCGATTATCAGGAGCACTACGGGCCCTACCCTTACAAAGAATTGATTATTGCTGAGCATTCCGCCACAGGTGTGGGCATGGCTGCAGATGGAGTTGTGCTGTTACCCACAGATGTCTATAAATATCAGGATCTAGTGATCCCAGGGCTCTACGATCGGTTAGTGGAGGGGCTCCTGGCCCACGAGATCGCCCATCACTACTGGGGGATCGGGATTGGGATGGATCTGGAGGCGGAGAACTGGCTCAGTGAGGGCTTTGCAGAATATCTTTCCATCTCCTATTTCGAACGTTGCTATGGCGCAGATGGCCATAATCTTTTCGATGGTAGAGATCCCCTCCTCAGTGAGCTAATGCGCTATTATTTTGGCAAACAGAACTACAGGGAAAAAAATGAATGGGGTTATCTCTCTTCTTATCGAATGAGCATGGATGAGGCTGTGGTGAAGCCTTGGCACGAGGTTCAGTATTTAAACACCACCACCAACAGGATCTATCAGAAGGGTTATCTGATCCTCAGGGCTCTGGAAGATCTAGTGGGTCTCGAGGAAATGGAGACTATTCTCCAGACAGCGTACAGTGAATATGGCCAAAATCCCGCCATGAGCGTAGCGGATCTACAAAGAGTAGCTCAACAGATTACAGGCCAGGATCTTAAACCGTATTTCCAAAGTTGGCTTTACAGCGATGATGGCTGGGTGGACTATGCAGTTTCATCCTTCCAAAGCAAGCCCCAGGGCGATAGCTGGCAGACAGAGGCTGTTGTCACGAGAAAAGGGGATAATGTGCAGCCTGTGACCGTCCTGGCTCGCTGCCAGGACGGTACAGTGCATGAGCAGCGTTGGCCTGCGGACAGGGGACAGGAAACCCTCAGCTTCACTACACACTCCCAGGTGGTGCAGGTGGAGATCGATCCGGGAAAGATGCTGCCGGATATTGATCGGCTCAATAATACTAAGCCGCGGAAAGTTGCCTGGACCCCCCACAATGACATCTCTTTGGATAGTTACGTAATGCGCTACTTTCCTGGAATCGTGCCTGGCACTGTTTTAGGTGGTAGTGCAGATTCCTTTGAGTTGGGGCTGGGCCTCAGCGGCAGGGTGCGGAATAACCTGATGGTGGATCTCTTTCAGATCTACCCCCAAGATTATTATACAGGCTATCGTTTTCCTCTGCGTGGTGCCCAGTTTAGCTATGCTCTGGGTCGTTCTTTCCAAGCTGGGGGCTCTATCATGGAAGCCTTGGGTGAGAAAAGTGGAGTTTTGCAGGCAAGCTATAGCATCTGGCGGCCACAGGATATAGGCCAGGGTGCTACCTACTGGCATCCCACCCATTCTTTCGGTGCAGCTATAGCTGCGGCGAAGACACAACAGGAGCAGGGGAGCCAATGGCAGCTGTCCTATACCCGAGATGATTCCGTCCGCTTTGCTATGAGCAATTCCTTGACCTTAATGGGCTTCGACGATGGTAGCAGAGCCGGCGGTTGGGACGGGATGAAGATCTCCCGGCCAGGGTTCAATACCATGCTAATCACAACAGCAAACTATAGCGCGTCCCGTGGTTTGCCTTCAAATTATGGTTTCGGGCTTGGGCTCAACTCTTTTCCTTTGGAAGTGGGCCATTTCCGAGCAGGCGCCACCTCTGAGCTGGTATTGCCTCTGGTGCAGCAGAAGGAAGGCCGTTTTATGTATGGGACGCTGTTTGAGGATATTGAGCTTAAATTATACCTTGAAGCTGCAGGAGTTTGGAATGACCCTCAAGCGCGTAGAGACGCATATCGTCTCGGCGGTGGGGCTGAGGTTACCTTTGGCTTTACCACCAGCGATCTTTCCGGAGGTGCCTATCCGATTGGGATCACCATCGGGATCGCAAAACCCCTGTGGAGCGCAGGGGGCTCTATGCCTGTGGGCACAAACATTTATATTGGTGCAGGGCTTAGATATTTCCGGAATTTCTTGGGGATTTAATTTGAGAGATGGATGAGACGTGCGTGGTTGAGCGAAACCTGAAATTAGTCATAGAATTTGATGGCTCCCGCTTCCATGGCTCCCAACGGCAGGCACCCGAGAAGGAGCCCACAGTGCAGGGCGTGATGGAGGAGAGCCTTTCTCGACTTTTAGGGCATGAGGCTCACATTGCCTTCTCAGGCAGAACAGATGCAGGTGTGCATGCTTCTGGGCAGGTTGTGAGCTTCAAGACCACATCTCCCATTCCTACAGAGCGGATTCCCATGGCTTTCGGCAATATGCTGCCCGGGGAGATCAGGATTTTATCCGCTCAGGAGGTGCCAGCAGAGTTTCATGCTCGCTTCTCTGCCCGGGGCAGAACCTATCGCTATCTCATTTTGCTGGGGAGTTCTGTTTTTTGGCAAGATAGGGCTTGGCAAGTGGAGGGAAAGCTAGATCTTGATTCTATGCAGAAGGCAGCTTCCCTTCTAATAGGTGAACATGATTTCTCTAGTTGGCGAGCTGCAGGCTGCACTGCCCACTCTCCTGTACGGGAGATTTTAGATCTGACTGTGGAGCCCCTCAAGATGGGCAGCTTTAAGCTGGTAGCCATCACCACAACTGGCACTGGGTTCCTCTATAAGATGGTGCGGAATCTGGTGGGAACATTGGTCAAAGTGGGACAAGGATTTCTGACTCCCCAGGATGTAGGGGAGTTACTTGCAAGGCGTGATCGGACTTTGGCACCGCCTACGGCGCCTGCCTGGGGACTGTATCTGATGCAAGTTTACTATTAATTCCAAAGGATAAAAGGGTGTAGATGACGAACATTGTCTTATTCAGCTGGGGGGGGAAAACTATTGAAGCGGTGGATTAGCTTTTTATTTTTGCTCTTGTTGCTGCCCTATCAGGCCCTTGCTGCCGGATACAGCACAAGCATTGGCGATTCTGATATTATGATCTCCGGGCAGAAGACTATCTCATATAGGTATGCTTTTGCCATGGGCAATAAAAATATCTTTCGAACCGATAATATGGTGAGTTTAGGTGGCACCATCGATGAGCAGAGCACCTTTCTCACGATCAATGGTAAGGTGCCAGATAAGTTCTCCATTACTGGTAACCTCTCCGATGGTACCTATATGGGCAGCCAGGCCTCAATTGAGGTGAAGGCCAAAAATGTTGGTCTCTACTTGGGAGATATCGCTGCCAATCTTACGGGTTCGGAGTTCGGTAGTTTCAACAAGAACCTCAATGGGATCAAGGTGGAGGGGGACTGGGGTAAAAGCAAGTTTACCCTGATTACCTCTCAGCTAGAGAGCCAATCCAAGACTGAAACCTTCCAGGGAAATGGTACTATGGGTCCCTATCGGTTAGAATATGGTTGGCAAATTATTGAGGGCACAGAGACTGTGAAGGTAGATGGCAAGACCCAGGTGCGGCGTCAAGATTACAGGATCGACAATGGCTCTTTGTATTTTACTAATAAGTTTATCTATAGTTTCAATACCATCCAGGTGAGCTATGAATATAGCCTGGATTTCAATCTCAATCCTGGTACCCTCTCGGGCTTCCGTGGCACCACCCAGATTGGTGACAAAATCTCTTTGGGTACCACTGTTTTTCGCCAGACCACAAACAAGTATGCTACAGGGGCTATTTTCCGTGGGATTGATACTTTTAGTAAAACAGAGTTTAAAGAACTAAAAGATAATAAGGACAGTTATACTTTTCAAGTGCAGTATTGGCCTATTGTGGATAACAGCGACTCTGAGGTGATCGTTTCTGTTTATACAGATGGGACCAGCCCGGCTAAAAGTTGGTCTAACCGGGATAATCGCTATACTCAAGAGCCTGGTGACAATGTAGTAGAGGAAGACTTCAAAAAAGGTAAGGTAACTTTATTAGGTCTGCGTGGAGAAGTTGAGGAAGAAGATATTACCAGGGTAGAGGTTGAATATTATTACCAGATCAGCTTTCCCGATAATGAGATCGAGGGGATGCGGGATGGAAATGATGAATTGGGGAGAATTCGCTACCGGCTTACTGAGAAGGTTAATCAGCAATATTTAGTTGAGGGCAGAGCTTATCTTAAGGCAGTGGATCCCCTTTCCTGGGAACGTGATTTATACCCGGATAATTTTGAGCTAGAGGTTATTGGGGAAGATAATTTTATTAAGATTAATGAAGAAGTATTTCAGGGAGCAATACCTGAACAGATTGCAATCACCTTCTTCCATACTCTTCCTCCTGCAAAAGAGACAGATGATAGCTATAGAGCAAACCGGACTGTAATAACTTTAGATGGACGCGCTCAGTTAACACCTCGAATCTCACTGCAAGGCGAGGTTGGTTTCAGCAGCGGTAACCGCAGCGCTGATGATCTCTACTTTGCGAAAACAATTAATTCAATTGATTTAGATGGTATGATAGATGATACAGGTGAAGTTCTATTCCTCTTCTTGGGTCGCTTCCAGGGAATAGATTCTTTCCCCTTGCCAATTGAGCCCATGAGTGAGACTATCACTACTAGAAAAACTACTGGTAGCACCTCAACTCTCAGGCGGGGCACAGATTATGAGATCAACTTTGCTACAGGTGTGATCGAATTTAGCGGTAACGCTGCAGCCCTTCTAAGAGATAGGGGACTAGAGGGAACTTTAGATTCTATTACTCTCAGGTATAAGTATTTAGACGAGGAAGCAATTATCAATGAAGGAGATGTAGTCACAGGAATCGGTGCGAAGATCGGTGCTACAGCTAACTTTGATAAAGCTTCATTCAACGTTAACTGGCGCTCTTTAGATCGGGAATTTAGCCCTTTGGGTATGTCCCGCACTTCAGGCTATGGTACCAAGGAGCTCACCAGGCTCTCTGCAGGGGTTACCCTCAGACCTAAGAGTTTTCTACAGTTGAGCAGCAACGTTAATAAATCCGAAAACTTGAATGTGATAAAACAGGGGGATGACAAAAAGGATATTTTTACAGAGAATAACCAAATTAGCAACGAAGTGCGGCTTAGTGTCCCTGGATGGCCATCGTTAACTCTCTCTAATAGTCAAAGCCTGGCTCCCGCTTCCCGGAGAATGGACAATGCTATTTCCACAAACTATAACTGGAAGATTTTCAGTTTTTCAGGCAGCATGGGGACATCTGATTATTCATATGATAGTTCGGATGGGCTTAAGCAATATGAGCAAAACACTCTGCGCAGGAACTTTAACGTAACTGCTAGGCCTAGCACCAAATTTAATACTGGCTACTCCTTCACCAACTCTGTGCAGCTTGGTACACAAGCAAATGCAAACAACTCAAGCAGTAACGCCCATAATTTAACTATGGAATTTCGGCCCAGCACTAAACTCACATTGGGCGGCAGCTATAATATTCAGTTGCTGGATCAAACCACAGGGGCAACGCGTAATATCCAACGGGGTAGCTTGAACTTTACCAATAACCTTTCCCAGAAGGTTACCCTTCGCGGCAGCCTTACCAGGTCCATGGACCCTGGCGCCTACTATGGTGGCTCTACTATGGACTATGGTAATTTATCCTGGAACTATAACTATAGAACAAATTTGTCCTTCAGTTCCAGCATTTACTTGAGCAATAGCACCTATGGCAATGAATCCTATTCTAGGTATGGTACACTCCAAGGTGATGTGAGGTATACGCCTCAAATAGCAGCGCTTCAGAAAAAGCGAGTCCAGCTTACCTGGAGCAACTCATATCGTCCCTCGGCATCTCATTGGACTAGTAATACCACCAATACGAATCCAACTGAGAACCAGACTGCAACCAGCTCCATCAACGTATCTTTCCAGCCCCTGCCAGGGCTTTCCCTGCGGGGCGGCTATGAATTACAATTTAATAAGTCTACTAGCACCAGTACAGTCTCTCAAAGTCCCTTTACCAACACCCTTACGGCCAATGGTACCTATAGCTTCAGCTATAAGGTGCAGGCAACAGGCAACTTGAGGTTTTCTGATAATGCCCGCAGCTGGGGATCATCCTATAGTGGCAACACTGGCAGTGGTTATGGTAGAAAACTTGAGGGAACAGTTGGCGTCAACTACACCATCAGTCCTAGCGCCAGAGTGAATGTGGATTGGAAATTGATTGGCTACCAGGATGGAAAGCAGCACATGAAAGACGCTAACTATTTTGGCAACGTAATCACCACAAAACTAGTTGGTACCTTCTAGGAAAAGCCCCAAAGGGGGCTTTTCCTTTGCTAAGTTTTTTAGACACTTTTTTAATCGTGGTAATTAAAGTTCCACAGAACAATTATCAGGGAAAGTAGAGGAAGCAGATGCAAACTATCGCAACCAGTGTTCAGCTCAAAGAAAGAAATATGGCCCGGGTGCTAAGCATCATCCGCACACAGGGGCCTATCTCCAGAATCAGTATTGCCAAGGAACTGGACCTGAGCCCCCCCACAGTTTCAAGTGTGGTGGATGAGCTTTTGGGCAGCCAGCTGGTGGAGGAGGTGGGCGTGGGAATCTCCGGCGGCGGCAGAAAGCCAGTGCTTTTGGCATTAAAACCAGATGCCCTGTATGCGCTAGGCGCGGATCTTTCCGATCAGGAAGTGACAGTGGCGGTTGTAAATTTAGCCGGGCAGGTGGTTGAAAGCTGCGGGAAAACCCTTCCTGGAGGCGTACCATGGCCCGAGATGCGCCAAGAGTTGGCAGCACTTGTAGGGCAGATGCAGAAGAAATATGAGCTCCTAGGGCTAGGTGTGGTGGCACCAGGCATCATCAGCCCCGAGGGCATGCTCCACTACGCCAGCAGCCAAGGCTGGCGTGACCTCCCCTTGCTTGAGGACTGTCAGGCTTTTTTTACGGGCCCTGTGGCTGTGGAAAACAACGTCAGGGCCATGGCCCTGGGAGAATACTGGTTTGGCGCAGGCCAGGGCTTAGAGAACCTGGTGATGGTGAGGCTCGGGGGTGGCATCGGCTCGGGG
>DIQB01000027.1:8058-12723 GCA_002427165.1 Firmicutes bacterium UBA5473 | reverse complement strand
TGTGCTCTTCCGATCTATCGGCTCGGGGATTATCTCCGGCGGTCAGATCTTCCGTGGCGATTTAGGTGCCGCAGGGGAGATCGGGCATATAACTGTGGATCCAGAAGGGCCTCAGTGCCATTGCGGCAACAGAGGGTGTCTTGAGGCAGCAGCAGCTCTGCCTGCCCTTGTGGAGAGGTGGGGCGGAACTCGGGAGGAATTTTTAAGTGCCCTCGCCCGGGAAGACTCCAAAGCCATGAATGTCGTCTTGGCAGCAGGGGAGCCCCTTGGCATTGCCATCGCGAATTTAATCAACCTCTTTTCACCTAAAATGATTGTCATAGCTAGCCCCATCCCTCAGCTGATTGAGATTCTCTTGCCTCGGGTCCGACAGGTTGTTGATGCTCGGGCCATACCCTGGCAGCGAGGCAGAGTTGCCATAGTCGGCTCGGATCACGGGCAGAGGGCGGGTATGGTGGGCGCTGCCACCTTGATTTTGGCGAGACTTCTCAGCCAACCTCGGACAGCTTTTTTAGAAAAAAGCTGTCTCCAGGGAGGAATTGGCAGATGAACGTCGAAAGAATGTAGTAAAAACGTCCAAAGGTTGTACAAAGAATGTTACAAATTGAGTTGCGGGGCCTTGAGCGATTGAGCTTTCGGGAACGGCAGGTTGTGATGCTCAAGGAAACAGGCCAAAGCGCAGAAAAAATTGCCAAAAGGCTGGGGATTAGCACCAGCTCTGTTGCTACCTTGTTTAACCGAGCTCGCAACAAGGGCTATCAGGTGGTGGCCATTATTCCTGAAGCAGCCATGGGCCTAGGACAAGAAGATGAGGAGATGGAGCCAGAATGAAAACTAGACGCAGATTTGTGCTCAAAAACCCAAAACGTCTCTTTGAGGTCATTGGCATCTTCTTGCTCTACCTAACTTTGCTTTTTTGCCGAGGCCAATGGCGGATTAATCAGCTCAAGCGTGAGGCGCAGCAAAACCGCAAAAAGATCGTGGAACTCGCCCAATACAATACCAACCTGCGGAGAAAGTATCAGAATCTGGAATCTGATCACTACATCGAAACCGTAGCCCGAGAGGAGTTGGGCTTAGTGAAAGAAGGAGAGATTCTCTATCGGTTTGCAGAAGAGGGAGAGGGAAAGCTAAAAGCCTTCCGTCCTGTAGCACAACCATAGAGGCTTGATAGTTAACAAAAAGGTGGGCTGCTCCCTTTAGGGAGTAGCCCACCTTTTGTTTTAAGCCAAATATAGTTATTTCTGGGGCTCTAGTTGCTACCAATCTTATCGATAGCTCGCAATAGCTCAATTGGCAGCGGGAAGAGAATCGTAGAGTTTTTCTCAGCTGCAATCTCAGATAAGGTCTGCAAATACCGCAGCTGCAATGTGGCAGGTTCCTGAGCAATTACCTGGGCTGCCTCCAGCAGTTTCTGTGAGGCCTCGAACTCGCCATCTGCGGCAATCACCTTGGCCCTGCGCTCCCGCTCAGCTTCAGCCTGTTTGGCCATGGCCCTTTTCATGGATTCTGGCAGCTCAACAGCTTTGACCTCAACTGCAGTAACTTTGATTCCCCATGGATCTGTTGCTTCATCCAACAAGCTTTTGAGGATGTTATTTAGATCTCCGCGCTTAGCCAACATATCGTCTAGCTCGTGCTGGCCCAAAACAGATCTGAGGATGGTTTGGCCAAGGAGGGTGGTGCTATGGATATAATCCACCACTTTGGTTACTGCCAAAGTAGGATTCATCACATTAAAATAAACAACTGCATCCACCATCACCGGCACATTATCTCGGGTGATGATCTCCTGCCGGGGCACATCTATGGTTACCGTTCGCAGATCAATCCGCCGCAGTTGGTCGATGCCAAAGGGCAAAAGCACATTCAGGCCCGGCTCAACTGCACCTTTTAGTTTTCCAAAACGAAAGAGCACACCTCGCTCATATTCGGTAATAATCCGCACCATGCTAGGTAAGAGAACGATGGGCACAACTAGCAACACAAAGAAAGCTCCGCTGGTGAGGAGCTTCCAGCTGGAAAAGAACCAGGCAAAACCAGTGAGCAAAAGAAACGCGCCTACAGATCCTTTTTTGGTTCCAAAGGCAAGGGCAATCCACACTGCCCACCAAATGGTAAAGAGGACCAGTAAAGTGGTAGTGAAGCTTGTGGCAGCAGACATAACAATCCCTCCTTAATTTTACTCTTATATCTATTATTCTCCCCCTATCTTACATTTTCCTTTCATCCAGAAGGCAGGAATTGTCCCACCTTCCGCGAATAATTGTTGGAGGGGGATATTTATGAAAAACCTGAGCTTTTTTCTGATTCTTTTTATTGTTTGCTCTGGAGCCTTGGCTCTGGATCTAAAAGCCGAATTTCAAGAGATCTACTTGAGCGATCTAGAGCTTAACCCTGTAAAGACAGGGGCCTCTATTTTAGCCACAAGCTATCTTATCACCCAGGATGAAAAGATTATGGATCGCCTTCAGGTCTACAATACGCCACAGGTGCAGGCTCCCATGTCAAAGATCACGCACCTTGGGGAGCCTATGGGCATTGGCGCTACTGTGGCTTTATTTGCGTGTCTAGACGAAGACCTAGCCTACCAGGCGCTGCAGTCGGTAGTGTTTGCAAGCGTGAGTACTGGGATCCTGAAAGCTTCCTTGGGCCTGGCGAGGCCCGCAGCCGGAGTAGGACGGGAAGCTCGTTTCTTTTCGCTAGATGATAATTATCACTCCCTGCCCTCGGGCCACACTGCAGTTGCCTTTGCCCTAGCAGGCTCCTTGGCCCAGCATCAGCCCCAGCTTAGCGCTTTGGGTTATGGTGTGGCAACCTTAGTTGGACTCAGCAGGCTAAGTCTAGGACGCCATTGGCCCAGTGACGTGCTAGCAGGTGCCATCATTGGAATCTATTCTGCAAACAGAGTGGGGGCCAGGAGCCCACTTTTGCAACTATCTTTTTAGGAGAAATTGATGATTATTGATTTCCATGTTCATATTTTCCCGGATGCTTTAGCCCCCAGGGCCATACCCAAATTGGCCCAAGGAGCTGGAATCCCCGCATTTTTAGAGGGAACTCACAAACAGCTACTGCGCTCTTTGGATTGGGCTGGGATTGAAAAAGCTGTAATTCAGCCAGTGGCCACGCGCCCTGAGCAGACAGAGGGGATCAATAGCTGGCTGGCTCAGATTCGCTCTGAACGGATTGATGCTTTCGCTGCTATCTTTCCAGGCGCCCCTTCTTGGGAGCGGGTTCTGGATAGAATCGTGGAGCAAGGTTTTCGGGGAGTGAAACTCCACCCAGACTACCAAGAGTTTTTTGTGGACGAAAGTGAGCTTTTCCCCTTCTACAAACGAGTTTTTGAAAATGATCTCTATATCCTCTTCCACGCAGGAGTGGATATAGGCTTGCCACCGCCTGTCCACTGCACACCCCAGCGTTTGCGGAAAGTGGTGGATCAGTTCGGCGGCGAGAGAATCATTGCAGCCCACCTAGGAGGCTGGCAAATGTGGGAGCAGGTGGAAACGTATCTTTTGGGAGAATCTCTCTTTTTAGATACCTCTTTTTCCATTCCCTATTTAGGGAAGGAGCGGGCGCGGGAACTGATTTTGGCCCATGGCCCAGAGAAGATCCTCTTTGCCACAGACTCCCCTTGGGCACCACAGCTCAGCGCTGTGGGGCAACTGCAGGAACTGAGGCTTGCGCCTGAGATTTTAGATGTGATTCTGGGGGAGAATGCAAGGAGAATCTTGGAGGGGTGATTTTTTGCAAGTTAATTTAGCATACGGCCAGCGTGGTCTGAATGTGGATTTGCCGGAGGGAACCATCATCATCGAGCCCAAAATCCAGCCCGCCTTAAGTGGGCAGGTGGAGGCTGTGGCCAGGGCGATCGCTAATCCTGTCGGCACCGAGCCTGTGGGGGAGCTGGCTCGGGGCAAGACTGTTTGTATTGTGACAAGCGATCTTACGCGTCCCGTGCCAAATCGCCCTATCCTCGAGGCTCTGCTTCCTGCCTTGGAGGAGGCAGGAGCAAGGAGGATTAAGATCCTAATTGCCACAGGTCTTCACAGGCCCAACACACGTGAGGAATTCTGTCAGATGTTTGGCGAAGATCTTGCTTCAAAATACGAAATTATCAACCACAGGGCAACCTCTGGTGAGGAGCTGACACTTGTAGGCACTCTCTCAGATGGCACACCTCTGTGGGTGAATCGGCACTATTTAGAGGCTGAGTGCAAAATCCTTACAGGCTTTATCGAACCTCACTTTTTCGCAGGCTTCAGCGGTGGGCGCAAAGCAATCCTCCCTGGTATTGTAGGGGAGGAGACCATCCGGAGGAATCACTCAGCCCATCATCTCAACAACCCTTTGGCCACATTTGGTCAGCTCGGGGGCAATCCGATCCACCAGCAGATGCTAGAGGGAGCCCAGATGGTGGGGGTGGATTTTATTATTAATGTGGCCACCAACCGTCAGCATCAAATCACTGGGGTCTTTGCAGGGGAGCTTGAGGCGGCACACAGCCGGGGCGTAGATTTTGTGCGGAAAAATGCTATGTTTCCCCTAGATGCGCCCTGCGATCTAGTAGTGACCACAAACAGTGGCTATCCTTTGGATCTAAATCTCTACCAGGCGGTGAAGGGTCTCTCTGCAGCAGCCCAGGTGACAAAGCCTGGCGGC
>DIQB01000027.1:7345-7879 GCA_002427165.1 Firmicutes bacterium UBA5473 | reverse complement strand
GGTGACAAAGCCTGGCGGCACAATTATCTTGGTTGCTCAGTGCCGCGAGGGGATCGGGGAGGGAGCTTTTGCAGAATTGTTGAAAGGGTCAAAAAGCCCCCAGGAGATTTTGGAGCAGATCGCAACGCCTGGCTTCTACAGGGCAGATCAATGGACAGCCCAGATTCTAGCTCGGATTCTCACCCAAATGCGGGTCTATCTATATTCGGAGTTTATACCCAACCATGAGATTGCCCAATGTCATCTTTTGCCCACAGGCGATCCTGAAGCTACTGTGGCGGAGATTGTAGGGGATAAAAAAATGCGGATTGCGGTCCTGCCCCAAGGGCCGATGGTGATCCCATATTTAACAAAGGAGCGAGAGCAAAATGAAACTACAGGAGTCTGACCTTCTGGCCTTGCGAGAGATCGTGGGCCAGGGGAACGTGATTGTGGAGCGGGAGGAGCTAGAGGACTATTGTCACGATGAGATGCCCTCTGTGCACTTTGTGCCAGAGGCAGTGGTAAAGCCCGGGAACACTCAAGAGGTGAGCC
>DIQB01000027.1:6943-7131 GCA_002427165.1 Firmicutes bacterium UBA5473 | reverse complement strand
GATCATGAAGCTGGCGAGCCAGCAGAAGTTCCCGGTAACCCCCAGAGGTGCAGGCTCAGGCCTCAGTGGAGGCGCGTTGGCAGTAGAGGGCGGTATTGTGCTCTCTATGGAGAGGTTCAATCAGATCCTAGAAATTGATCAAGAGAACATGATGGCTGTGGTGGAACCAGGAGTGCTTACAGGGCAGC
>DIQB01000027.1:4812-6753 GCA_002427165.1 Firmicutes bacterium UBA5473 | reverse complement strand
ACAGGGCAGCTGCAAAAGGAAGTGGAGGCCCAAGGCCTATTTTATCCTGTGGATCCAGCAAGCTTGGATAGCTGCAGCATCGGTGGTAACTTTGCTGAAAACGCAGGTGGTCCCCAGGCTGTAAAGTATGGGATTACTCGCCATTATGTTACAGGGATTGAAGCTGTCTTGCCAAGTGGCGAGATTATCACCTACGGTGGCAAGCTGGTGAAGAATGTTACAGGCTATGATCTATTACATATCCTGCTGGGCTCTGAGGGAACTTTGGCTATCGTGACCAAAATCATCGTAAAACTTATTCCTCTGCCCAAACATAGGATTGATCTTTTGGTTCCCTTTCCAAGCTTTCAGGATGCAGCAGATACTGTGATGAAAATTTTCCAAAGCAGGATCACCCCCTCAGTTTTGGAATTTATGGACAAGGCAGGAGTTAAATCCTGCGAGGCCTTTTTAGGCAAAGAGCTGCCTTTCAGCGATGCTGAGGCGCAGCTGATTGTGGGACTGGATGGCAACAGCGAGGAGCTATTGGAAGCTGAATGCGAGATCATCGGGGAGCTGTGTCTGGAAGCAGGAGCCGATGATGTGTTGGTGGCAGATACCCAGTTTGCTAAAGATAGCCTCTGGGAGGCACGCAGAGAGCTTTTGGAGACCCTCAAGGCTATCAGCGAACAGGTGGAAGTTGAAGACGTTGTTGTGCCCAGGGCCAAGATCCCTGAGATGATCCGGGCCACTGTGGAGATCTCAGAGGAATCGGGGATCCCCATTGTAAACTGGGGCCATGCAGGGGATGGTAACATCCACGTGGCTATTATGAAAAAGGACATTTCAGACGAGAAATGGGAAGCAGAGCTTGAGGGAGTAATTGAGAAAGTTTTTCAAAAGGCCATCGAGCTTGGCGGCAGTATCACAGGCGAGCATGGCATCGGTTACCTGAAGCGCAAGCAGATGCCAATGGCAGTGGGTCAGACGGAGCTGGAACTAATGCGGAGAATCAAAGCTGCCTTCGATCCAGATGGAATCCTCAATCCAGGAAAGATAGTGTAGTTGAAGCCGGCCCTCGGGGCCGGCTTTTTGCTGCCTAGCATAATTCAGCTGTCAAAATGCATACGGTATACATTTTAAAATGCGTTGCACACTACGGGCAGGTATGATAAGATAGTACAGAATGGAAAAATATTTAAATTTTTTAAGCGAGGAGATATGGCAGATGAAAAACGAACATTTGCAGGCCTTGGGCATTACGTCCCTAGGTGAAGTACACTGGAATCTAGAAGTAGCGGAACTAGTCGAAGCATCCCTGAGTCGAGGCGAGGGCGTACTGAGCTCCACAGGAGCTATAACTGTGAATACAGGCAAATATACAGGTCGTTCACCTGGAGATAAATTCATAGTTGATGAACCAACGATTCATGATGAGATCTCTTGGGGTTCCGTAAACAAAGCTATTTCCCAGGAGAAGTTCGCACAAATTTACGGAAAACTAATGGCTTACCTTCAAAACAGAGAACTCTTTGTATTCGAGGGCTTTGTGGGTAAAGATCCAGCGCACAGAATTGGTTTGCGGGTAGTCAATGAGCTAGCCTGGCAGAACATCTTTGTCCACCAGCTGTTTGTGCGTCCACAAGCAGAAGAGCTGGAGGATTATAAGGAAGATTTCACTATTATCTGTGCCCCTGGTTTTAAGGCAGATCCAAAAGTCGACGGCACAAACTCCGAAGCCTTCATCATTGTGAGTTTCGAGAAGAAGGTAATCATCATCGGCGGTAGCAGCTATGCCGGTGAGATGAAGAAATCAGCTTTCTCAATCATGAACTACCTCTTGCCCAAGCGCGGAGTGATGCCCATGCACTGCTCTGCTAACGTAGATGAGGAGGGCAATAGCGCCCTGTTCTTTGGTCTATCGGGAACAGGTAAAACCACCTTATCTGCAGATCCGGATCG
>DIQB01000027.1:0-4481 GCA_002427165.1 Firmicutes bacterium UBA5473 | reverse complement strand
ATTTTAAGAGGGGATCGCACAGCTGATTTTGATGATGCAACCCGCACCGAGAATACCAGGGTTGCCTACCCTGTAGATTATATCTCCAATGCAGAGCTCTCGGGCCAGGCAGGACATCCCCAGGTTGTGATTTTCCTGACTGCAGATGCTTTCGGTGTTTTGCCACCAATCGCAAGGCTTACGCCCCAGCAGGCAATGTATCATTTCATCAGTGGCTATACCAGTAAACTAGCTGGCACAGAGCGGGGAATCACAGAGCCTGAGGCAACCTTCTCTTCCTGCTTTGGAGCACCCTTTTTGCCCTTAGAGCCTCAAGTTTATGCTAAGATGCTAGGCGAGCAGATTGCCACACACAATTCACGGGTTTATCTGATCAACACGGGTTGGTCTGGTGGTCCCTATGGTGTTGGCAAGCGGATCAGCCTCCCCTATACACGGCGTCTCGTGCAGGCTGCCCTGACAGGTGAGATTGAGCAGTCCCAGTTCGTAGCGGATCCTATCTTTGGGATTGAGGTGCCAAAAGAGTGTAAAGGCGTGCCCTCTGAGATCCTCTGGCCTAAGAACACCTGGCAGGACAAGGACGCCTACGACAAGCAGGCCAAGAATCTTGCTCAGCGCTTCATCGCTAACATGGACAAAATTGCAACTGTGGCGGCAGAAATCAAAGCGGCGGGCCCTAAATTATAATAGGGTCCCCAGTTTTCAATAATCTGGTCTTTTTTACCATTTTGCACTAGACTTTACTTCTTTGGCTAAGATTGGTATAATAGTAACAGAATAAATTCCAAGTTACTGCATATGCTGTAACGTCCAGAACGCCGAGTTCCTGTAAGGGAAGCGGGGGAACCATTCCTCCAGTTGGGGTGAATCCGGCAATTGCCGGTAGGGCTACTCTACAGCCCGAATCCGTCAGCTAACCTCGTAGGCGTGGTTAGGGGGAAGTTGCACTTTGCGCAGGCTTAGTTTGGCCTGCTTACCGTGCGGAGCTCCTCTGCACGGTTTTTTTGTGCTTGCCCGCTAACGTTGGACAAAAGAAAGGGAGTGGTTTTTGTGCAACACCAGAGGGCTTTTACAAGAAAGCCTGGCGAGCAGCGCCGTCAGATAGCCAACAGAAGAGCTGCAGAACTACGGGAGGAAATCTCAGACTATCAAAAGGCTAAAGCTTCGATTCCAACAGGTTTTGACCTGGCCGAACGTACTGCCAGGCAAAAGGAACGATTGCTTTCTGTTTTAGGTGGAACCCACCAGGATTGGAACGATTGGCAGTGGCAGCTGGACAACAGGATCGATCAAGTTGAGGTACTTGCCAAAGTGTTGGAGCTGAGCTCCAAGGAGCGTCGCGCCATCGAGAAGGTTGGTAAAACCTATCGCTGGGCCATCTCTCCTTACTATGCCTCCTTGATCGGAGCGGACGAGACTTGCCCAATAAGGAAGCAGGCTGTCCCATCCTCTTTGGAGCTAGAGTGTGGTGGTGAGATGGACCCCATGGCCGAGGAATACACCTCACCAGCCCCTGGGATCACCAGGCGCTATCCAGATCGCCTAATCATCAATGTGACGAACCAGTGCGCTATGTTTTGCCGGCATTGCCAAAGGCGAAGGTTAATCGGGGAGCAGGATCATCACTCCCAGCAGGGGAAACTAGCCGCCGCCCTAGACTACATCAGGAAGAATCCTGAGATCCGGGATGTTTTGCTTACAGGTGGCGATGCGCTGTTGCTTTCAGATGGGGATATTGATTGGTTGCTAACAGAGCTAGAACGGATTTCCCATGTGGAGATTGTAAGGCTGGGCACCAGAACCCCTGTGACTATGCCTCAGCGTATCACCCCAGAACTCTGCGCTATTTTGGAGCGCCATCATCCAGTCTATATCAATACTCATTTTAATACAGCCCAAGAAATTACGCCAGAATCCGCCGCAGCCTGCGCTCGTCTTGCCAAAGCAGGGGTTCCCCTGGGGAATCAGGCAGTATTGCTTCGGGGGATCAATGATCATCCTCATTTGATGAAAAAGCTCAACCAGGAGCTACTGAAGATCAGGGTTCGGCCCTACTATATCTTCCATGCTAAATGTGTAATGGGCACTATGCATTTTAGGGTGCCAGTGGAAGTTGGGGTCAGCATCATGGAGAATCTAAGAGGCCAGACCTCAGGTTTGGCTGTGCCCACGTATATCATCAATGCCCCAGGGGGCCTGGGCAAAACACCGATTCTGCCTCAGTATCTGATCTCTGCCGATGCTGGCAAAGTAGTACTACGGACCTGGGAGGGGAAGGTTGTGGAATATCCCAACCCCATTCCCACTTTAGAAAAACCCCAAATCTTCGATACTCCTCAAGACTCGCCAAAAGTAGCAGGAAACATTTAGCCAAACACCTCCGCCTTGTGCTATAATCAAGGCGGAGGTGTTTTTTATGGGACTTGCCGCAGGGATCGTGGGCCTGCCAAATGTGGGAAAATCCACAATCCTCAATGCCCTTTGCCGGGCAAAAGCCGAGACAGCCAACTATCCCTTCTGCACCATCGAAAAAAACATTGGCACAGCCTCTGTGCCTGACAAAATCCTCTTGGAGCTTCAGGATCTCCTCAAGCCCCAGGAGGCCATACCTGCCACAGTGGAGATTGTGGATATTGCAGGGTTGGTTCCCGGCGCAAGCCAGGGTGCGGGCCTTGGCAACCGCTTTTTGAGCGAAATTCGGGAAGTGGATGCCATGCTCCATGTGGTGCGCTGTTTTGAGGACGAAAATGTTTCTCATATCCAGGGGGAAGCCAATCCCCTAGCAGATATTGATCTGATCAATACTGAGCTTGCCCTCTCGGATCTGGAAAGGGTCCAAAAGGCCCTAGAGCGTTGCCAACGGGCTTTCTCGCCTCAGGGCAAGAAAGCCACCCAAGCTTTAGAAAAAATAGATGCTGCCCTCGCTCAAGGGGAAGCTGTGCGCACAGTGTCGTTTACTCCTGAGGAAGCAGAACTCGTTCAGGTCCATAGTTACCTCACAGCAAAACCAGTGCTCTATGTGGCCAATGTGGGGGATGATGGATCTTATCTTGAAAACCCTCTCTATCAGGACCTCTGCCACAGGTTCGGGGCAGAGGACGTGGTTCCTATCTCTGCAAAACTAGAGGAGGAATGCGCCCAACTTGCCCCTGAGGATCGAGGGGAATTTCTCGCAGAGTTAGGTTTTTCACAAGACAGTCTTACGCGCCTCATCGAGGGCACTTTCCGGCTCTTGGGGCTGATCCGCTTTTATACCTTTGCCAACAATAAACTCAGAGCCTGGGAGCTCCCACAGGGCACAGCTGCAATCACTGCAGCTGGAAAGATTCATACAGATATGCAACAGGGCTTTATCCGAGCGGAGATCATTCGCCTGGAGGATCTGAAAAAACATCCCTCCCTGCCCGAGCTGCGTCGCCAGGGGCTTGTGAGAATTGAGGGCAAAGACTATCAGATTCAAGATCAGGATCTGGTGCATTTCCTCTTCTCAGGGGGCCGCTGATGATTTTCAGTGCGATAAATATTGGTACCAATTCTACGAAAGCTCTTTTTGCCCAGGCCCATAATGATACCTGGCAGGAACTTTCCCGGGATCTGGAAATTACGGGTCTAGGCGAGGGGCTTGCGAAGACAGGTCTTCTTTCTCCCCAGGCTATGGCTCGCACAGAGGCGGCAGTGGTGAGGCTTGTGGCAAAGGGCCGCGCCCTGAGAACAGAAAAGATTTGGGTCGCTGGCACTGCAGCGCTTCGCCAGGCAGAAAACAGCCATCAGTTTCAAGAGCTATTAGCTAAAAGAGGGTTGAAGCTTGAGATTCTATCAGGACAGCGGGAGGCAGCTTTAAGTTTCGCAGGCTTAGCCCACGGTCTTCCCCTATCTGGATCAGGTCTCGCTTTTGATCTTGGTGCCGGGAGTCTGGAGATCATGGAAGGGGAGAGCGAGGAGCTTCAAAGGACTGTGAGTCTGCCTCTGGGGGCTGGGTTACTTACAGAGGAGTTTCTCAGTTCAGATCCGCCAACCCACGAGGAGCTTCAGGCTATGGAGGAACACGTAGATAAAACACTGTCCTCTATTGCTTTTAAGGCTCGAGGTTGGCTGGTGGGGGTTGGGGGTACAGTGACAGCCCTCTGCCAGCTAGCAGAAGGAAAGCGGGTCTATAGCCGGGATTTACATGGGGTAAGATTGAAATTAGATCAGATTGAGGAGCTCTACAGGTATTTATCTGTGCTACCCCTCACGGAGCGCACTTCTCTGCCTGGCTTTGAGAATCCCAAAAGGGCGAAGCTTGCACCGGCTGGGGCAGCGGTGGTTGCAAAGATTCTATCGACGTATAGAAGGGCTGAACTCTTAGTGAGTGAGGCCGGGATTTTAGATGGGATGATGCAAATGATGACCACCTCAAAAAAATAATCTCCTAGCCCTTGCTTTTTTTTCAAGGATCCGTTATAATAATCACTGCGAGCCATTAGCTCAGGTGGTAGAGC
>DIQB01000093.1:30353-31818 GCA_002427165.1 Firmicutes bacterium UBA5473 | reverse complement strand
CCGGGGTTCGAGTCCCCGATGGCCCACCATTTTTAAACATGGTATCTTCTTAAATAAATTATTAAAAAGAGGTTTTGTTAACAAGACCTCTTTTTTATATTTTTAGGTTTTGTTTTGGCAGCCATAACCTTTGAGGTTGCGTATTATTTACATAAAAAGATGAGTGGAGAGAGTATGACAATAAAGGCAATAACTTTCGATGCGTATGGGACGTTGCTGAACATAGAGGGGATGCATAGTAAGGCTGCAGAGGAAATACTGAAGCTAACCGGCTTTGAGGCTGATTCTGCTCAGTTCCACACTGTTTGGGATCGGTTTGCAGACCAACTAATGGTCCAAAAGTCCTTCGCTACAATTTGGTCCATCTTTGATCAGGCCCTAACTGAGGCTTTTCAACATTTTGGTTTCAGAGGTAAAAGAGTACCAGGGGATCTAGAGCTGTGGCGAAATATGCTTAAAAATTGCTCGCCTTACCCCACTGCCCGAGAAGTAGTGGCAAGGGCAGGGAGGGATTTTAAAATAGCTCTAATTTCAAATGCTGATAATGAAGAGCTCGATTTGGGCTTAGAAAGAGCCGGACTTCAATTTGATCTTGTTTTGAGCTCTGAGGATGCACGCTCCTATAAGCCCAATGCGGATATTTTCCAAAAAGCAGCTTTTGCCTTAGGTTGCCAGCCGCAGGAAATAATGCATGTTGGTGATTCATTTACAGCTGATGTCTTAGGTGCAAAGGCCTTTGGAGCCTCTTCAGTTTGGATCAATCGCAAAGGTAGAGAGATACCCCTCAGAATGGTTAGACCAAATCATCTCATCGGGGAACTAGAGGAAATGCTGCCTTTATTTGAGAACTGGAAAAATCAGGGAGAGATCGCATAGGTAACCGACTTTGCGTTATGAAGAAAGCTGATGCATTTGTGCATCAGCTTTCTTCATTCATAAGTGCCATCAAAAAAGGACTGACCTCACCAGTATAATAAAGCTTGAGCTGGTGCAGGGCCCTGGTGCAAGCTACGTACAAAAGCCTTTTGTCTAGCTGGGTGGAATAATAATCTCGGTTTGCATCATAAACAATCACCACATCAAACTCCAGGCCCTTCGCTAGGTATGAGGGAACCACTAGCACTCCACCTGTGGTCCCTCCATCTCCTGTGAGCAAGTTTACCTGCAAAGATTCTTTTAGCTTAGATGAGACCAGCTCTGCTTGGGCTTGGGTTTTACAGATCACAGCCATGGAGCCATAGCCCTGTTTGGTATATTGGTTAAGGTCCTGGATTATAGCCGCAAGCAGTTGCTCCTGATTTTTTTTAGGAATAACCTGGGGCGCCTCACCATGGCGGGCAAAGGAAACAAGCTCTTGTTTTTGGGGCAATAGTTTTTGGTTGAACATGTTGATTTCATAGGAAGAACGATAGCCTTTATGTAAAAAAAGCTTCAGAGTCTGTGGACGCTCTAGGATCTGAGCAAT
>DIQB01000093.1:18320-30119 GCA_002427165.1 Firmicutes bacterium UBA5473 | reverse complement strand
TCCGGGAAAAGGAGCTTGAAGATCTCATATTGCATGGGATAATAATCTTGGGCCTCGTCAATCACAACATGCCGGATTTCGGAGAAAGGCTCGCCACCATCAACCTTCAGTAGCAAATAAAGTAGGGGAGCAGCATCCTCATAGAGCAATAGACCTCTGTCTAAGTTTTGGCTTGTTGTGGAGATGATCTCATCGATCTGGGCGGGTAGCTCTAAACCGTCTGCAAGTTTTAAGAACAGATCTCGATCTTGGAATAGCAGCTTATAGAGCTCCAAATAATCCACCTGGGTAAATTTGCGGAGCTGCTCTAGGAATGCCTGGCTTTTCTTTATCGAGAGTAACCGACTATATGATTTTACCTCAAAGGGATGCTCATCACGCTGGGCAACAATCTTTTGGAGTTTTTCCTGGCTTTTTTTCTGCAGGGGGTGGGTTTTCTCAAGGATCTGATTTTCGATTTTTTTCAGTTGCCTGGCCATGGGTAGGCCCAGCTTATTGTTTAGAAAACGGTTTTTCAACTGCTGGCGGCTCTCCACAAGGAAGCCGGCGAAGGAGACATCTTCAAAGGGGATCAAGTGGTGGCCCCAGTGCCAGAGCAAACGCTCTAGGATTTGCACAAAAACACTAGAACCCTTAAAGACAATGCTTGTCTGCCTACTGGAATCCTGGTGTCGGATCAAATCTTCCAGCTGCTGAGTGCGGGTTTCCAGCACAAACCTAGCCTTAAAAAACTTTGCCACCAGATCGTCGAAGGTTGTTTGCACAACATTTTCTTCCCCCAGTTCAGGGAGGACACGGGAGATATAGCTACTGAAAAGATCATTTGGGGAGATGATGAGAATGTTATGAGCCCCCAGCTTGGAGCTGACCCCTTCATAAAGGAGAAAGGCGATCCTATGTAGAGCAATAGACGTTTTGCCGCTACCTGCTACACCTTGCACGATCAAAAGCTCATTGGCTGTATCGCGAATGATGAGATCTTGTTCTTTTTGAATGGTCTCCACGATGTTTCGCATTTGGGGAGAGGAATTGCGACTCAAGATTTCCGCAAGGATCTCATCGGTGATTCTGATGTTAGAGTCAAAGAAGTATTTCAGCTGAGCATCTTTGATCTTATATTGCCGCTTCAAGAGAACTTCCCCTGTAATCTCGCCTATGGGGGCCCGATAGCTGGCTTTACCTAGTTCATAGCGATAGAAGATACTACAGATAGGTGCTCGCCAGTCGTAGACGAGGATCTTTTGGGTTTGGGGATCCATCACCCGTGCTAGCCCCACGTAGATTTTTTCTTTGTCTTGACTTCCTGCTTCTAAAAAGTCAAAACGTCCAAAATACGGGGCAGCAAGCATTTTTTGGTACCTTTTTATACGTTTGGACGTAAGCAGGTAGTTTGCAGTCTGACTATTTACCTCGGATAGATATTGGTTCATCTCTGTGAGCTTGGTGAAGTCTTGGGAAGAGTGGGCTGTATTATTCCACATCTCTCGCCGCATTTCAATTACTCTTTCTTTTCTCTGGGCCAAGGCCCGAGATCCGGATTTAAGTTCCTGTCGGATTAGCGCTACTGTTTTCTCTAGATAGGCCCGCTCTTCCAGGAGGTCTTGTTCATAATTGTTTATCGAAATTACCCCCTATATTTTTATTGCAGAGATGCTATAGAATATTTCGCGATCCCAGTGGGGATTCCTCTCAAATTAATAATACTTTTCCCTAAGCTAATGTTTTTAAAAAGGAAAGAGCCCCCAAAGGGGGCCCCAGGTTTAAAGCGCTAAGAGCCTGGTGGCAACTGTAAAATAGATGAGCAGAGCTGCTGCATCCACGATTGTTGTAATAAGGGGACTTGCCATAATTGCGGGATCCACTTTGAAGCGTTTAGCAAAAATAGGTAGCACGCCTCCCACGAGATTGGCAAGTAGCACTGTGAAAAACAAGCTAATGCAGACTGCTATTGAAATTGCAAGGCCCACCTTTTCAATAAAATAAAGCCTCAGCAGGTTGACACCAGCCAAAACAGTCCCCACAATTGTGCCTACGGCAAATTCCTTGCGAATGATTTTAAAAATATCCCCGATCTTAATTTCACCTAGGGCAAGACCACGAATAATCAGGGTTGAGGATTGAGAGCCTGCATTACCGCCTGTATCCATGAGCATGGGAATGAATGCAGCTAGTAAGACAACAGTTTGCAGTACATCTTCAAACCTTTTGATAATGTTCCCTGTGAAGGTAGCAGAAATCATTAGGATTAATAACCACGCTACACGATGCTTTGCGAGGTTCAGGGGACCAGTTCTTAAATATTCCTTCTCTGTTGGCTCAATACCAGCCATCCTTTGGAAGTCTTCAGTATTTTCCTCTTCGATGATATCTAAGATATCATCGATGGTGATGATTCCCACGAGACGGTTTTCTTTATCTACAACAGGCATGGAGAACAGATCGTATTTTCTAAATCTGTCTGCCACTTCTTCCTGATCATTGAGGGTATGGGCGTAGATGATGTTTGTTTCCATAATATCCTTGATCTTCACATCATCGTCGTTGAGAATCAGCTTGCGGATGGAAACGATGCCCTCAAGCTTGCGGTTATGGTCCACTACAAAGCAGGTGTTAATGGTTTCCTTATCAACACCGGTCTTTTTTATATGGGCCAGGGCTTGGGTGACTGTCATTTCTTTTTTCAGGTCCACATACTCGATTGTCATGACGCTGCCAGCAGAGTTCTCTGGATAAGCAAGAAATTGATTTAATAATACTC
This sequence comes from Firmicutes bacterium UBA5473, assembly GCA_002427165.1. Taxonomy (GTDB): domain Bacteria; phylum Bacillota; class DTU084; order DTU084; family DTU084; genus UBA5278. The sequence continues at coordinate 27,361 of DIQB01000093.1, read as the reverse complement.
TGGTGTTTTCGTCAGCGCTCCGCAGGACCTTTTTGACAAAATTTGCAGGCATTTCTTCCAAGAAATCTATAGTATCGTCAAGAAAAAGCTCATCGAGAATCAGGCGTATTTCTTTATCATTAATATTGCCTATGATATATTTTTGCTGTTCCGAAGACATGTAGGCAAAGACATCAGCACCAAGATCTTTCGGCAAAATACGAAAGACCATCAGAGCCTTTTCTGGCGGTATTTCCTCTAAAAAATGAGCGATATCAACTGGGTTTTTAGTCAGCAGTTGATTTCGAGTTTCTACAAAGTTGTTGTTCATAATTAGCTCTAAGATTTCTTTCATGGGTACCCCTCCTTTGGTTTTCTGCGTTAAGCCATCACCTCTTCTAATTATTTTTGGGGGTTAGGGGAAATGTATCGCTGAAAAAACCAGCGTAATCTTGAAATGCATTGTAACCACCCCGTTTTAGTAAAATAAAAAGAGCCCCATACTAAAGCAAGATGTTAAAGATTGGGAGAGGGCCCTTAAAGCGTGATCCTAGTGTTTTGCGGCATTATACCTTCTAGGAGACATTCTTCTGCAATTATCCTAAAAATCCTTCCTGGTGCCACAGTTGGCTTCTCCTAAGACCATTTTCTAGATCACCTCTATTGTAATACGAAAAGGGAGATGTTGCAACTACAAGAAAAATGAAAGCAAGGGACAAGGTCTTTTTGAGACAAGCAAGGAATATAGTTTAAAAAAGAATAATAATGATAGGGGGCACTGCTTATGCTTGCCGGAGTTGACTTGGAAAATGCAGAAAGCATTTTGCCTAAACAGAAGAAAGCCCCCAGAAAAAGTCGAGGCTGGGGGCCTGATGTGTGTTTTAGAAAAAGCGTCATGTTTCTCTTGTAGATCAATATCTTTTGAGAAGATATAATATCAGCACCATAGCTTCCCATACAACTCAAGGGTACGGGCGCCCATTTTTTCAATGGTGAAGTTTTCCTCAAAGCGTTGTCGACCGTTTCTGCCAAAGCGTTCTCGCTTTTGAGGATCTTCCATCAGTTCAATCAATCCCTCTTCTAAAGCCCTAGCATCACCCGGTGGCACTAAAAGGCCGGTTTTTTGGGGCACCACGATCTCCGGGATCCCGCCCACATCAGTGCCCACTACGGGCTTTACGCAAGCCATAGCCTCTGCCGCTACCATCCCAAAGGGTTCCACCAGGGAAGGGAGAACAAAGATGTCTAAGAGCCCCATGAGAGCTTGGGCTTCCTTAACGTATCCTGTAAAGGAGACTTGAGGGGCTAGATCCTCTGCTTGCTCTTTGAGGCTAGCTAACTCCTCGCCAGTTCCCACAATGACAAGATGAGCATTGGGGAAGCGCTGAACTACGCCTCGAAAGGCGTCTATTAAATAACTGATGCCTTTGATCTTTACCAGCCTGGCTACAGTGCCAATGAGGATCTTATCTTTTGGTAGGGAGAAGCGCCTATAGAGCTCGTCGGGTTCAAACTGTTGCTTCTCTTCAGCTACACCATTGTGGATCACAGAGAGTTTTTCCGGGGAAAGACCTCGCTTTAGCATTTTCTGGCCTTCAAAACTCGAGACGCAGATTACTTTTTCGGCCACTCGGTTGCAAATCCAAGAGGCGGTCTTATAGCTAAGGCCGAAGGAATCGCTATGATATCCGTGGTTTGTAAAAACAAAGGGAGCCCGACCAACTCTCTTTCTTGCTAAAAAGAGGAGCTCATGGCCTCCGTGGACATGGACCAGATCTAAGGGTCCCTCTTCCATGATCGCTTGAAGTGCTTTCTTAAAACCTGAAATTCCAGCCCATAACCCTTGATCTAGTCTGGGAAAATGTTTCAGCTCGACTGAGAGATCAGCTAGCAGGCCCAGCCCCTGGCCTTGGGGTGTTAGCAAAACAACCTGATGCTCTTTTCCAATTTCACCCATTAAATTTATGAGATGCCGTTCAGTTCCTCCCAGTTCAAAGTAGGGGAGAATATAGAGTATCCGCCTCATGGCTGCCCTCCTCGCTTAGAAAACTGTTTATAGCCTTGGGAATATTATAGCATAGGAGCGGGACTGGTACAAGAAAATTGTTTACACATTTCAGTCATCAACATTTATTGTTTTCTACCGCCATTAGCGCCTTTTGCTACAAAATATTTGCTTTTTGTTCAGTGTTTTTGTAAAATAGAAGCTGAACCTAGTGGCAGTCAATAAGGGGGCATGGTGGTAATAAATGTCTGATTATTTAAACGGAAGGATGATTGAGTTGAGAATAGGTTGTTGTGGTGGTGCAGATAAGGTGCAGATCTACTCTGAGCTAGGTTTTGACTACATAGAACCCCCAGTCGTCTCAGTGGTAGAGGATGAAAGTTATGACCTTCTAGGGAAAAACACTGAACAATTTAACCTGAAGCCAGAGGTCTTCAATTGTTTTCTGCCTGGCTCTTTGCCAATCGTAGGACCAGATGTGGATCAGGTGGCTATTTGCAAATACCTCAATCATGTGCTGCCGCGGATCGAAAGCTTAGGGGGGAAGATCGTTGTTTTTGGCAGTGGTAAAGCCCGCAAAATCCCTCAAGGTTTTCCCCAGGAGACTGCAGAGAAGCAACTATTTATTTTTTTAGATATGGTAGCGGAAGCCGCAGGGGATAAAGTGAGGATCGTGATCGAGCCCTTATGCCAAAAACAGAGCAACCTCCTCAATCAGGTTGCCGAAACCAGAGATGTATGTAAAAAAATTGGTTGGAGAGTAGGCTTACTAGCAGACCTGTTCCATATGGCCCAGGAAGAGGAGCCCCTTGATAATCTAGTACCTGTCTCCCAATTAGGACATATCCATCTTCCCTTTCCTGAAGAGCCCTTTTCCACAGCGGACTTTTTACATATTCTCAAGTCCAGAGGTTATAAAAAACGCGTGAGCCTGGAGGATAATGGTGGAGTCTTGGGGAGAACATCTTCGGAGAAACACAAAGAGGTCTTGGCACAAGCCCTCGCCTGCATTAGAAGTTTAAGTTAAAGAGAGGTCGCGATTTAATCGCGACCTCTCTTAACGTGGTGGTTTACAAACCTTGCAGGGCTGATAGCCCTGCGCTTTTGCCTTCGAAATTGTGATGGCCTTCTTGCTGCGCCGCAAATGCCTGCAGCTGCTCACGTGGTATTTCGTGCCTGTATTTGTAATGTAGACGGTGGTGGACTTGGCTAAGGCCTGAGGGCTCAGGATACTGAGCGCAGCCGAAAAAAGTGTTTTTTGAGAATCCTCCTCGTGGCCTAGAGGCCCGGGCAAGAGACTTAGACCTAAACAACAAAATAGAAAGATAGCGATCCTGCGACGCTTTTGCATAAGCATCCATTCCTTTCTTAAAATAGTATCTAATTTTAATATTTAGCCTTTGGCTAAAAGAATCCTTCCTCTTGGAAAAACTTGCTTTGCTAATCGCCGGAAGGAAAGGCAAACTAAGGAGCAGCAAAGCATAAGAGGACGGTGGTTTCTGCTGTGGCGAATAAACCCAGGCAGCTAGTGAGATTTATCGCAGTGGGGGTGGCAAATACCCTCACAGATTTCGGCCTGTTTAACCTTTTGCTTCTCCTAACTGGAGCCCGAGGAAGTACGCTTATCTTACTCAATGCCATCAGCATCACCCTTGCCGCCGCCCAAAGCTTCATCCTTCATCGTCACTGGACATTCTCCTCCCAAGAGCGCTCAGGATCCCTGGGTCGATTTGCCCTAGCTACCAGTAGCGGGATCGCTCTCAATAGCTTGGTTGTACTTGGGGTCGTAGGACTGGGGTTGCCTTCCCTGTGGGCAATTAATGGTGGTAAGCTTTTGGGAGCGTTTTTTTCGGCTTGTTGGAACTTCCTGTGGTATAAGTATTGGGTCTTTGCCCACAGGGAGCAAACCCTAGCCTTCTCTCAAGAGGGCAAGAAGGGCCTTGTTAGCGTAATTATTCCCGCTTATAATGAGGAGCTACGACTGCCCGAGAGGCTCACCATCCTCACGGAAGCTCTTCCAACATTTTTCCCTACCGAGATCATCGTGGTTGACGATGGCAGCGTGGATGGAACCGGGGCAATTGCCCACAGGTGGGAGGAAGCCTGCCCTTTTGTCCAAGCTCGGGGGTATAGCGAAAATAAGGGCAAAGGCGAGGCTGTACGAGTGGGCATGCACGCAGCCCAAGGTGAATATCTGATCTTTGCAGATGCAGATGCCACCTTCACCCCAGAGCATATTCGCGACGTGGTGGAAAATCTTGCCTTAGGCCATCAGGTTGTCATCGGCAAGCGCAACTGTGGCCAAGGCAGGCTAGAGGGCGAGAGCAGGCTGCGGAAACTATTGGGTCAGGCCTTCAATTTTTTTGTGCAGCTCTTTTGTTTGCCTGGGATCGGTGACAGCCAATGTGGGCTCAAAGGCTTCAGTAGGATTGCAGCAGCGAAGCTTTTTAGCAGACAGAAATTGCGCGGTTTCTCCTTTGATGTGGAGCTTATCGCCCTGGCCCGTGCGCAAAGAATTGAAATTAGTGAACTTCCCATTCTTGCCGAGGCAGCAGCGGGCTCAAAGGTGTGCCTGTCAAGTATCATCAAAATGGCCTGGGAGCTCCTTTGGCTGGGTGTCAATCTGCTTTTTAATCGCTACAGGCTAGTGGAGCTAAGGGAGCGGAGGCGAGAGGCTGCCCTGGTGGTGGGGCTATTTTTGGTGGGGTTAGCCGTGAGATTACCTTACTTGTGGGAAGTGCCACGGTATATTGATGAGCTAGGCGAGGTGAACCTAGCCTATCAGATCTTCCAAGGCCAGGCCTGGCCCCTGCATAATGCAGCCTGGGATATCGGCTCGCTACATAATTATCTGCTAGCGGGGATCTTCAAATTGTTTGGCCCTAGTATCTATTGGCCTCGTTTGTATGTAGCTATTACCTCGGCCCTAACTGTGGTTTTGATGTACTATCTAGGCAAGCTTCTTTTTGGCAAAACCTGTGGCCTGGTGGCAGCAGTTTTGCTAATATCCTGTGGCATGCACATTTTAGTTACCCATATGGCTTGGTCTAATAGCACCACCCCCTTCTTCTTCGCCTTGGCCCTGTATGTGACGGGGGTGGCAGAAAAAAAGAGAAATAGCCTCTGGCTGGCCCTAACTGGCCTGAGCTGGGCTCTGGCCTTACAAACCCACTCCTCTGTGCTCATCTTTGTGGTGGTGGTAGCGGGCTATCTCTATAAGCTCAACTTGCCCAGGCGGAGCCTCTTGGCAGCGGGGTTGAGTTTTGCTGTGGGCTACGGCAACATGCTTTATTTCAACCTCAGTTCAAAGTTTGGTAGCATTACTTGGCTAAGTAAAAAAAGCTATACATTGGAACCGAATCCTGGGTTATGGGCATTTTGTCGTAACGCTGGTCAAATGCTAGTGCAGTTTTTGCGCACCATCAGCTCCACGTATAGGGAGCTGGCGAACCCATGGGCTTATTTAAAAGACCCTCAGTTTACCATCGCTACGATTGTCTTGATCTTAGGTTGCTATCTAGCAAAAAAGGAGGGCAAAATTCTGCCCCTCTGGCTCATCGGCGGCAGCTTTGCTGCCATACCCTGGCTCAATAGCCGCTACAGCTTCTACCTTCCCACCCGTTACATTATGCCAGCAGTGCTGGTGGGCCTACTTTTGATGGCAAAGGGAATTGTGGCCGGGAAAGCTTTGCTACCTAAAAGCAGAGCACTCCAGAGCTCTGCTTGGGTTCTGGGCCTGATTTTTCTCGCCCTGCAGCTGGTGCCTCACTACCGTTACTGCCAAAGTCTCAGGGGCACCAACCAGGCCAACACCATGGCTTTGGATGTGCTAGAGGGGGTGAGGAGAGCAGAAGGAAGCAGGGGGGTGATCTTTGTAGATCGGAGCTTGCCTTTGGAAAATAGTCCCCTGCCTGTGCTCTTTAGTCTCCAGGGGCAGCCTCACCTGGTGGGAGAGCTGCCTGTGAGCAACATGGAAGGCTCGCAGCTCGCTGTGCTCTCGGCTCAGAGCTATGCTCGCCTCAAGGGAAAGGTGCCCTTGCGGATCCGGGAGAAATTTACAAGCCGCGTCCTTTCGGGAAAGAACTCTCAGAGGCGGACTGTCTATCTTGTGGAGTTCACAAATTCAGCTCAAGGAATGCCTGTAGGCGCTTCCAGGTAGGGAAAGATATGGTATAATAAGGGGAGAGAACAGACAGGGGGTGGGGGCTTGGAGAAGGCATTCAGCCAGCAGAATCGTAAATATATAGGATCTAAAGCCGCGCTTTTGGATTTTATTGTCCAAGCTGTAGAAGATATGGTAGGCAGCGAGCTGTCTGCGTGCTCTTTTTTAGATCTCTTCGCTGGTACAGGTGTGGTGGCAGGCGCTTTTGTGGGGAAGGCAAGGCAGGTGCTGGCCTGCGACCTTCTTTATTCAAATTATGTAACAAATCGCGCTTTCCTTTGTACTACCCCCAAGAATGCAAATCTACAGCAAATTGAGCTTTTACTTGAGAGGCTCAATAGCCTAGAGGGAGAGGGAGGGTATTTAGCAGAGAGCTATGGCAACACCTATTTCACCTGGGAGAATGCAGAGCGAATCGGAGCTGTGCGCGACGAGATCGAAAGCTGGCGCCAAAAGGGATTAATTACTCCCCAGGAATATTATATTTTGCTCACATCCCTACTTTATGCGGCAGATAAGGTGGCCAATACTTGTGGCCAATATGACGCTTACCTAAAGAACCTAGGCCATCCTCCCTATAGTCCTGGAGGTGTGCACCTTGTGGATGAGACAGTCTATAGCAGGCTCCAGCTACGCCCCCTGAAGATTACGGCCAGGGGAGACTGCCAGGTGTATTGTCAGGATGCAAATACCTTGGTGGAAGAGGTAGATGCGGACATTATCTACCTAGATCCTCCCTATAATTCTAGGCAGTATTGCGATAATTATCACGTGCTGGAAAATGTCGCTCGCTGGGAAAAGCCACCACTTGCGGGGAAAACGCGTAAGTTCGATCGCAGTGGTCTGCGTAGTCGTTATTCCAAAAAAAGAGAAGCAGCTGTAGCCCTAGCTGAACTTGTGGCTAAGGCCAGGTGTCGCTACCTTTTTCTCTCCTACAACTGCGAGGGAATAATCTCAGATTGCGAGCTAATGGAAATTTTAGAAAGCCGGGGACAGGTTCAGATTCGGGAGCAACCATACCCCGTCTTTGGCAACGGAGCAGGCCGCTCCCGTCGGCGACAGCTACTGGAGCGCCTTTTTATTTGCGAAGTCTCTAGCTGAAGGGTGGAGTATTGGGGGGGAGGGGATTTTCTGGCGGCAAGAGGGGCTTGTTTTCAACCTCAAGCCGCTGCCTCAGAACAGTTAGCTCCCCGTGGAAATGTTCTGCCTCCCGCATTACATGATCCATAAGCAGTGGAATCGTTGTAGCTAGAGCCTTGCAACTCAAAAGTGCATCCCTACCTGCTCGCTTGAAAGTGGCAATCCCTTGGGCATTTTCTATCAGTTCATCTGTAAAGCTGTTTACAGCCAGAAAGCTCTCTGGGTTTGCTTGTAACATGGAATGATAGTCCTCGGCCTGACGATAAAGATTGTCAAAGCTGAGACTCCACCTTTGGGCGTCAGCAATTAGGGTGCGCTGGGATGGATCCAGAAGGTGTTCGATAAACTTTGCGTGATCTGTCATGATTCTTGACCAGAATTCTTCCTCGCTTAAAGTTTTCTGCAAGAGGTCCTGAGGATAATCGTGTTCCCATTCTTCTAAAAGCATTAGTAAACGTGCAGCTTCCCGTGCGATGTGATCAACCAACAGTGCATAGAGACTCGAGGGCATTTGGCATTGGATGATCAGATTTAAGATTTCTCTTTTAAAATTTAAAAGAGCAGCTGTGGCAGCTTTCGCATCCTGGATTAAGGCTTGGGCCTGTTGGTGGTTTTGTACTCGTTGTGCTCTTGTGAGCAACTCATCGAAGATAAGGACAAATTCCCCGGCTTGTTCGGCCATCGATTCCCTTGTGGCAGGAATTCCTAGCTCCAAGAAGAAGGCATGCTCCTTCATAATGCGAAGCCAAAAGGTAAGCTCAGTTTGAACTTTCCTAACTAGATGCATTTTCTCTCCTCCTCGTGATGGTACTTATGGTATTTTATGATTCGATTTTTCAAAGGTGACAACACATAATTTCCCATCTTTAAATAGCAACTAATTTGGAGGTGCTATCCTTGCGTATACTACATACTTCCGACTGGCACTTAGGGCGGACATTGGAGCGGCAAAGCCGCCAGGGGGAACAGGAAGCAGTTATGGCTGAAATTGTGGAGATCGCCCAGGACCAAAAGTGCCAGCTGGTGCTGGTGGCAGGGGATATCTTCGATACAGCAACTCCCCCTGCTTGGGCCGAGGCTCTTTTCTATGACACAGTCAAAGCCTTGGCAGATGGTGGTAGAAGGGCAGTTGTGGTTATCGCAGGCAACCATGATCAGCCCCAGCGGCTCACTGCAGCTCAGGCCTTGGCTCAGAGAATGGGGATTTTTATCTTGGGGCTCCCCCAGGACGTGGCTCAGGGCGGTAGCCAGCATTTGAGCTGTCTTGCCAGTGGCCCCTCGTGGCTGGAGTTAGGTTGGGCAGGCGAAGGGGAGCGGGCCGTGATCGCAGCCCTGCCGTATCCTTCCGAAGCTCGCCTAGGAGAGCTCCTGAGCCTTGATGTTGCAGAGGAAGAGTTGGCAGCAGGCTATGCCAAGCGTGTAGGGGAACTTTTTGCCTCCCTGGTCAGCCACTTTCGGCCTGAGATTGTCAATTTGGCTATGAGCCATCTTTATGTGCAGGGAGGGAAAAGCTCAGATAGTGAGCGGCCCATCCAGCTAGGCAGCGCTCCGGCAGTACCTGTGGAGCTTTTGGGTGGTGCACAATATCTAGCTTTGGGGCATCTCCACAGGCCTCAGTCCCTGCCAGGGGGCGGGGGACGCTACTGTGGCTCGCCCCTGGCCTACGGCTTTGGCGAAGCTGCCCAGGGTAAGTCCGTCACAATTGTGGATCTAGAGCCCGGTCAGGAGGCTAAAACTCATACCATTCCATTAACG
>DIQB01000093.1:0-18184 GCA_002427165.1 Firmicutes bacterium UBA5473 | reverse complement strand
AGGCTAAAACCCATACCATTCCCTTAACGCAAGGCAGGACGCTTCAGATTTGGGAGGCCACAAGCATCGCCGAGGTGCGGGAGCTTTGCAGCCAGGGCAAGGATCAAAATTCTTGGATCAGGCTGGGCCTACACCTCAAGGAGGAGACAAGCCCCGGGGAGATTAGGCAGCTGCAGGAGCTCTCCCAGAGCTTTGTGCAGATTCGCTTGCTAGTGCCCCTCAAAGAGGGAGCCCAGCGGGAAAGACGAGCAGGTTTACCTGTGGACAAGCTTTTTTCAAGATTCTTTCAAGAGAAAACTGGCCAGGAGCCTTCTTCTGAGCTGATTAAACTCTTTCTAGAGCTACTAGAGGAGCCTGGAGAGGAACTGGAGGTTGTTAGCGCATGAAACCTATTCATCTTCGCTTTTCTGGTTTGCAGAGCTATAGGGAGCCTCAGGAAGTTGATTTTCAGCGTCTCACTGAAGTTGGCCTCTTTGGTATCTTCGGGCCCACAGGCAGCGGCAAATCCACCATTTTAGATGCGATAACCCTGGCCCTCTACGGCAGAGTGGAGCGAGCAGGGGGTGGGATCCAGGGGATTATGAACATGAACTCAGATGAGCTCAGCGTCAGCTTCGCTTTTTCCTTAGGTGAGCGTCTCTTTCGAGTAGAGCGCAGCTATCGTCGCAACAAAGCCAAGCTTGTCAACATGACTGGCGCCAGACTCTGTGAGGAAACAGGCGATGAGACTAGAGTGCTAGCAGATAAAGATGTAGCTGGCGCAGTAACGGAACTGATTGGCCTAGACGTCCGGGACTTTACACGGGCAGTGGTCCTGCCCCAGGGCAAGTTTGCCGAATTTCTTACCCTCTCAGGCAAGGAGCGGCGCGGAATGCTGGAGCGGCTCTTTGGCCTCTCTGCCTACGGTAGGCAGCTTACAGAGCACGTGCGAGCACGTCTCGCTCAAAGCAGCAGCGAGCTGGGGCAGGCTGTGGCGGAACAAGGAGCCTTAGGTGATGCTTCAGGCAAAGCCCTTCGGGAAGCAGAAAAGCAGTACCAAGAAGCCTCTGAGTTCGCCAAAAGTGCAGAATTAGAGCTTAAGGAGGCAAGCGCTGCCTTTGAAGCGGGGCAACAACTCCGAGGCTTGCAAGAGGAATTAGCCCTGGTTGCACAAAAACAGGAGAGTTATCGGAAACAAGCCCCAGTTATGGAAAGCAAAGCTCTTGAACTTGCGCGAAGCGAGGAGGCAGAGCCTCTGCGCCATGTGCTTTTGGGTGCGAAAGCTGCCTCTGAGGAACTGGCTGGGGCCAAACTAAGAGCCCAGGAGGCTGAAGCTGGAGCCCAGAGGGCGAAGACCCAGGCCCAAGCGGCCACAGAGGCAGCAAATGCCCTGAAGCTACAGTTAAATGCCCAGGAGCCTGCAATGCTTCTTCGCAAAAGGGAGCTTGAGGGGGCTGTGAGGATCGAGGGGCAGCTTTCTGACCTCGTAATTGAGGGCATGGATCTAGTAGAGGAGCTGGGTCGGCTCGAGGGCGATATCGCGAGGTTTCAAACCAGTCTCATGGCCAGCCGCTCCAGACGAGATGCCCTGGCGCGAGAAGTGGCGGCTTTGGGGCAGGTTCGCTCCCAGATCACAATAGGCGCCCAGGAGCGGGAGCGCCTCGGGGAGGCTAGCTCCGCTCTGCAAACGGTCAAGCTTCGCCAGCAGACCCTCCAGACTGCAAACAAAAGGTATCAGGAAGCCTTAGGGCAGTTTCGCCAAGATCGGGCTGCTTTGGCTCAGGCTCAGGCAAAGCTTGAGGAGATCCAAGAAAATTACCAGCAGCTGGAGTCCAAGGCTCTAGAGCATGCCCGAGGGGTCCCTGCCTCGCAAACGGAACTGATGGCGCGAGGCGAGGACTTGATGGTAAAGCAGAATCTTGTGCAAGTCCTCTTGCGCCTCGGGCAGGACCACAAGGAACTAGAATTGCAAAAGAAACAGGTTCAGACGGAGCAGGGGGAAAGTGCGAAACTCAAAGCAGAGCTCACGGAAAAGTTTTCAGCCCAAGGCCAGGCAATAGCTGCACTTGGTGAGGCAAAGGAGCATGAGGAGCAAGCGAAACTGGCTGCCAGACTTGCCCATGAGCTCCAAGCTGGGCAGCCCTGCCCTGTTTGCGGTTCTTCAGATCACCCACTACCGCAAAGAGATCAAGAGTTTCAAGATTATAGTCCTGCCTTAGCTCAAGCAGAAAAAGAACTAGATGCACTTCGCACCGAATTGATCAAGGCTGAAGCCAAAACCGAGACATTAGCCACAAGGCTCGGTGAGCTTGAGGAGAAACTATCGCAGCTGGAAGCTACGGCTTTAGCCCAGGAGGGCAAGCTGCCTCTCCTGTGGCAACAGAATTCAAATGCAGAGCTTCAGGAGAAGCTAGCCGGGGAGGAGGAGGCATACCGCAAGCTGAAAAGCAATGCTGCCCGCTGGCAGGAGGAAGAGGAATTGCTGCAACAGGAGTTGAGTCAATTAGCTGGTAAGCTTTCCTCTTGGGAGAAAAAGGAGGCTGCCCTGGCTGCCACAGCTAAGGCTGCTGACGGTAGCCTCAAGGAAGCCCAAGAGGAGCTGGAATCCTCCCAGCGCCTGCTTTACAAGGCCCGGGAAGAATTTGCCGCACCCCTCGGAGAGCTTACCCAAGAGGAACTAGAAGTGAGACTGCTTCAGGTTGCCAGTTGGGATCGCCAGCTGGAACAGCTGCAAAAGCAGGAAGCAGGTATTCTGGAGGAGCTGAGTCAGGCCAGAGAGCAAGTTGAGGAGGCTGCATCTAAACTAGAAGAAAGCAAACTAGCCTTAACCCAGGTAGAGGCTCAAAAAAGGGAGGATGATAAAAAGCAAAGCCAGCTCCAAGAGGAGCTGGGGAAGCTTACAGGGGGCGAGGCAGCATCAGAGCTACTGAAGAAGCTAGAGGAGAAGCACAGCCAGCTTAAGGCGGAGGCCACTGTCCTGGGGCAAAGGGCAGATGAGGCCCAAAAGCTTCTAGCAAAAGCCCAAGGGGAGTTGGAGCGCAGTGCGGAAGCGCTCTCAGGTGCCCAGGCTCGCTTCCAGCGTCTGGAGCAAGAGCTCGAAGCAGGATTAGCTAAATGCGCTTTTGCAGCGCCAGAGGAACTGGCCCAAGTTCTCCGCACAGAGGGGGAGAGGAAGCAGCTGCGGGAAAGCCTGGAGGTCTACAGACAAGAGACACTGCTTCTAGAGCAAGAACAAGCTAGACTGGAGGCTCTGATCGCTGGCAGAGAGCTCAGTTTAGAGGAGTGGACAGAGTGCGAAAAGGAGTATCAAAAGGCACAGGAACTTTCCCAGGATGCTTATGCTAAACGAGGGGCAGCTGGGGAGAACTATCGGCAGCTTCAGACGCGACACAAAAGATGGCAAGAGCTAGAAGCCATCAAGCGGGAGTTGAGGCAGAAAACAGATCGGCTAGAGACCCTACAGTCAGTGCTGCGGGGCAACGTGTTTGTGGACTTTCTAGCAGAGGAGCAATTAGCATCCATAGCTCAGGATGCAACTGCACGTCTCACCCAGCTTACAGGGGGACATTATTCCCTCCAGATAGGTGAGGATTGTAACTTTGAGATCGTAGATCATTTCAGCGGTAACCTGCGTCGCCCTGTGAATACCCTCTCGGGTGGTGAGACCTTTTTAGCATCTTTGGCCCTTGCCTTGGCTCTTTCTACCCATATTCAGCTGCAGGGCACATATCCTTTGGAGTTCTTTTTCCTAGATGAGGGCTTCGGTACCCTAGATCCAGAGCTTTTGGAAACGGTGATGTCTGCCTTAGAGACCCTTCAGCAAGAGAGAATGACCATCGGTGTGATCAGCCACGTGCCAGAGCTACGGCAACGCCTTGCTCGCAGGCTCTATATTGAGCCTGCACAGCCGCTAGGTCGCGGCAGTAGGATATTTCTTGAGGTGGGTTAAATGAAAGTTTTCGATTTGGCGCAGCAGCTTGCCCCTGGGGCCTCCCAATACCCCGGGGATCCTCCGGTTTCCATTCAAACCATCAAGACCCTAGCTGAGCACGGCTATCAGCTAGAGCTGTTTTCCGCAGGTTCTCATGCAGGCACCCATGTTGATCTGCCGCGTCACCTTTATCCTGAGGGCCAAAGCGTGGATCAGGTTTCTGTAGAAGCTTTTTTAGGCCTGGCGATTGTGCTTTGGGGCCTTGGGGGAATCGGGAAAAGGGAGCTGGAACAGTTGTCATCCCCCTTTGAGATTGTGCTCTTGGCAAGTGAGGGTGGCGCGGTCTGGCTAACAGAAGAAGGGGCAGAGTATCTTGTAGGCAAGGTTCGGGGTGTGGGGACGCAAAGTCCTAGCATCGATCCTATTGAGAGTGTCCAGCTGCCAGCTCACAGGGTTTTGTTGGGAGCGGGGATTTGGATCGCAGAGAACCTGAACCTGAGCCAGGCACCTTCTGAGTTTTTCTATGTTGGCCCGCCTGTGCTATTAGCAGGGGCAGGGGCAGCTTGGGCTAGGCCTGTGGGGATTGTGGACTGAGAGATGCTCATTTTTTTGTAGATATACGTAGTGTTAAATGCTAAATAAAAATCATCTTGTTGCTGCCATCTACCTTTTAAATAATTTTAGATAATCTTCGGAAAAGCAATTTCAAAGAATCTCTCATCTCCATAACCTGATAACGCTAGCATTAAACAGTTTCTCCTGCTGAATTTATTCCAAGTTTTTTAGTATGGATATCATAACCAAATGCTTGGAATATCCCGTAATTCTTTTTATACTCTTCGGGTTTATAAAGCGAATCTAGATGATAAACATCAAAATCAGATTCGATTTTTTATAAAAATGTTGTTCAACTATAGGTGCATAGTTATAGAAATCTTCAAGGGTAGTCGTTTCTGGCTTTAGAGCGAAATCTCTTTTGTACATATACTCTTTTACAGTACCTTCGAAATTATCCGTAACCACATTAATTTTTACTCGATAGTAATTTGGGGAATCTGATTCTTCAACTTCTATAGGAGAGTTCATAGTAGTTCTTTTCATACGTCTATCAGGTCTGCTTTCATTTTCTAAAGATAAATAAAGAGGTGCATTATCTTTTATAATATGCCTAGGTTTACCTAGGCAGCCTGCTGTGAATAGAATTGTAAAAATAACTATCAATCCAACTATGTTTCTTATTATGTTTTCTCCCCTTTTTAAGTTATTACAGGTTTTCTTTGTATTGCCCTTTGGAACCTACAGTTTCTAAGGTTGAGCATAGGCACTCCGTCATAATCACCCTCTTTGCAAATAGTTCATAGTTGGTAAAACGAAAGCCATATCTGAACTGTTTAAAAATATCCGCGCCTTGTCAGGAAATACCTGCCTTTTGACAACTTAATATGTAGGAGCTTACTTGAGCATTTCTATTGCCATAATGATTTAAAACGGTTAAATATCCCAAACAAAGGTGTAAAAGGATAAAATTATTTTCTCCCTAAAGAAGGCTTTTGACAAAGAGGGAAGAATATATATGGTAAAAGACCGTGCTCGGTAACGGAAGGAGAAAAATGAAGAAAATAACACTTGATGATTTAGCAAAAGAACTCAATATTTCAAAAGGAACCGTTGATCGGGCAATTCACAATCGGCCTGGAGTTAGTCCTCGGACCAAGGAGAAAGTGCTCAAGCTGGTGGCGAAATACAACTACAAGCCCGATAAGGTAGCCAGGGTTATGTCCCTTAAAGCCAAGAAAATCAAGATTGGGGTTGTCTGCCAAGCTGAGCCAGGCTTTTTTTGGGATCATGTTATCGCTGGCCTCAGAGCTGCCCAAAGGGAACTGGCAGACTTCGGCCTGGAGCTTAACTGCCAAAGAACTGGCTACAAAAGGGAAGCTCACGCTATTATAGAAAAAATAGATGCGTTGGTAGCAGAAGGGAGCGATGCACTGATCATAGTGCCCACCGATACCCCGAAGCTGAAGGAGAAAATAGCACAGCTGAAAAGGCAGGGAATACCTGTCGCGACCCTGAACGACGATTTGGTCAACTCCCAAAGGCTCTTTTACGTAGGGCCCCAGGTGAGGAAAAGTGGACGGGTGGCAGGAGATCTGATGGGTAGGTTTTTGCGCGGGAGAGGACGGGTGGCAACTATCACCGGCAGCGTTCAATCCTTTGAATATAGGGAAAGGCTACGTGGCTTCCATGAAGTTTTATGCGAGCGTTATCCAGGAATTGAGGTGGTTGGCCAACACACCATGGATTACAGCCAAGACAGCAACCTATTTGAAGCGTTCAAAGGTCTAGATGGGATCTATAACAGTGATGGCGCAACTTTAGCTAAAGTTGGGGAGTTAATAGAGAGTGCTGCATCCCACATTGTGCTGGTGGGCCATGAGCTCTCCGAACAGGTGGAGGCACTTTTGCGAGAGGGCATAGTTGATGCTGCAATCAGTCAAGATCCCTTCTCCCAAGGCTATTTTATTGTCAAGCTTCTCTTCAACTACCTAGCCTGGGGAGTGACTCCTCCTTGCGAACAGATGAATACTAGAGTGGATATCATCCTCAAAGAGAATATAAACTTGGGAGATCAAATCATCAATCCCTACTACATCCCGTAGGGTAATTTTTAATTATTACCGTTACCGGTAACGGAATTGTGGAGGTGCAAAGAAAATGAGTAAAAAAGTTAAAGTGGGAGTGTTCGGAGCCAGACGAGGTATGACCATGATTGGTGTTTTGGCTCATCATCCTGATGCAGAGCTTGTGGCGATTTGCGATCAATTTGATCATTTATTGAAGGATTGTGAGAAGCTGGCCCGGGAAACAAACACCAAGATCGCCTTGTATAAAGATTTTGAGCAATTTTTCAACCATGACATGGATGCTGTGGTCTTGGCCAACTATGCTACAGAGCACGCGCCCTATGCTGTGAAACTGTTACGCTCTGGCAGGCATGTTCTCAGTGAAGTGTTGCCTGTGGAGAACCTAGCGGAAGCTGTAGCCTTGGTGGAAGCTGTGGAGGAGAGCGGCAAGGTATATACATACGCAGAAAACTACTGTTATTTCCCAGCCACTTCAGAGATGAAACGCCTCTACAGGCAGGGTGAGATTGGGGAGTTCATGCACGGTGAGGGAGAGTATGTCCACGACTGCGAGGCTATCTGGCCTCGGATCACCTATGGAGATAAAAACCATTGGCGCAATAACATGTACTCCACGTTTTATTGCACCCACAGCATCGGGCCCCTGCTGACAATTACCGGTACCAGGCCTGTGCGTGTGGTGGGCTTTGAAACGCCAAATGTGGAGAACATGGCCAAGTTAGGTTATAAGGGCGGCACCTCAGGGATGATCCTCATGCAAATGGACAATGGTGCTACTGTAAAAAGCCTTCATGGGAATTTGAAACGGGAGCCTGGCGCAATTTGGTATAGCATCTATGGGAAAAAGGGAATGATGGAATCTGACAGATGGCATGAGGGAATTGCCAGGATCAATATTTTCCGTGAGGGAGATTCTCTCACAGAAACGGAGCTTAGCTATAGACCAAAAGCTAGGATCCAAAGTGAACTGGCTGCAAAAACAGCAGGTCACGGTGGAAGCGATTTTTATACAGTCCATTACTTTTTGGAAAAAATACTAGGTCGCCCCGCTGGCGAGGAGGCCATCGATGTCTACCAAGCTCTAGATATGGGCTTGCCTGGTATTTTAGCATATCGCTCAATTGTAAAGGGTAATATTCCTTTAGCTGTACCAGACTTTAGGGATAAAAAGGTCAGAGAAGAATATCGTCATGATCGGTGGAGCACAAATCCCGCAAATAGCGGTGATGATCTTGCGCCACATTGTTCCTTTGGTACCCCAGATATTCCCGATAGCGTCTATGAGGATGTAAAGAAGCGTTGGGAGCAGATGCGGGGCTAGAAGAGATAAGTTAATAAAAAACAGGGTGCTGCCTGAGGTAGCGCCCTGTTTTTCTCAGTAGACTTTCAGTTTTCAACTGCAGCTATTTTTGTGCTCACAGGCTTTTGTGCACCCTGCACACTTCCCCTCTTTAGCTTCCCGCATCAAGGCTCTATAGACAAACCAAGCAGCGCCGGTGCCCACAACTGCCAAAAAAACAAGGTTCATTTTCATCCCCCTTTTTAGGCAAAACCCAAAAGTTTACCACCTTGATAGATCAAAGTCGCCATGGCCCAACCTAAAATCAGGCTATAGCCTATAGCAAAGAGAGTCCAGCGCCAGGAATTTGTTTCCCTCTTGATGGCACCAATTGTGGCAACACAGGGTACATAGATCAGGTTCATCACCAGAAAGGCATATGCAGCCAGGGGAGTCCAGGTTTTGGCAATTATCGCAGTGAGCCCTGCCTCACCCACGCCATGGATCACGCCTAGGGTGCTCACTACCACCTCTTTTGCAATTATACCGAAGAGCAAGGCTGAGGCTGCTTGCCAGTTGCCAAAGCCTGCAGGTTTAAGCAGTGGTGCCAAAGCAGTGCCAATTATGCCCAAAAAGCTATCCTGGCCTGCAGGGGCAACTCCTACTGGAAGATTTGCCAGTACCCAAATGAGGATGGCAGCAGCAAAGATCACTGTTCCTGCCCGCTTGAGGAAAGAGCCAATCCGCTCCCACATGTGGATGAAGATCCCCTTCAGAGTTGGGAATCTATATGGCGGCAGTTCCATGACAAAAGGAGCTGTCTCGCCTTTGAAGAGAAACTTTTTAAAAAGCATGCCCATGAAAATAGCGAGGACCATTCCTAAGATATAAAGAGAGAAAATTACCAGACCCTGATTTTTATGAAAAAGAGCACCTGTAAAAAGAATATAGATTGGCAAACGTCCACTGCAGGACATCAGGGGATTGATGAGAATAGTAATTAGTCGATCCTGTTTGTTCTCCAGGGTCCT
Source organism: Firmicutes bacterium UBA5473 (assembly GCA_002427165.1). Lineage (GTDB taxonomy): Bacteria > Bacillota > DTU084 > DTU084 > DTU084 > UBA5278. The sequence continues at coordinate 9,319 of DIQB01000093.1, read as the reverse complement.
GGTGGCCATGATCCCGGGCACATTGCAGCCAAAACCCATCAAAAGGGGTAAAAAGGATTTACCATGTAGCCCTAAAGTGTGCATGAAGCGGTCCATAATGTAGGCGGCTCGGGCCATATAGCCACTATCTTCCAAAAGGGAGATAGCGAAAAACAAGAGAGCAATATGAGGAATGAAGACTAAAATAGATCCTAGGCCGCCTATAATACCATCTGCTACAAAAGAAATCATAAGCTCTGAGGCATCTACTCCTTGGAGCCATGAGCCAAAAGCTGTGCCTAAGTGTTGGAAGAAGAGCTCAATTATTTCTACTAAAGGATCGCCTAATTTAAATGTGAATTGGAAGATACCCCACATTACCAGCAGGAAGATGGGGATGCCTAAAAAACGGTTGGTAACTAGATTGTCGATTTTGTCTGAAGTAGACAGTCTCTGCTGCATACTCTTTTCTTGCTTTACAGTTTCTTTTATAATGCCGCTAATAAAACCATAGCGGCGATCTGCAAATAAAGATTCTAGCTCCTCGCCCCAAGTTTTCTCAAGACGTGCCCATGCTTCATCTCGGAGGGCAAGTAGTTTCTGGCGGTTAGGTAGCGAGGCTAAAATTTTATCTAGTGCCTTATCGCCCTCTAGGAGTTTTATAGCAAGTGGCCGAGGCTCCAGGCTGTCTGTCTGAGCAATTTTTTGAGAAAGGTTCTCCAGTTCAGCCTCCGCTTCTTTGCCATAGTTTATTGCCAAGGGTTTTTGTGGGCGATGAGCTACAGCAATTGCCTGGTCAATTAACGCCTCCATTCCCTTATCCCTTGAGGCAACTGTTGATACCACAGGTACCCCCAACAGCTGAGAGAGCAGGGGAACATTGATCTTGATGCCTTTCCCTTCTAATTCATCGCACATATTTAAGGCAACAACAACGTTCGTTCCCAGCTCTAAAAGTTGGGTAGTAAGATAGAGATTTCGGGCCAGGTTTGTGCTGTCGATAATATTAATTACCACGTCTGGCTTGCCAAAGAGGATATAGTCTGTGGCAACTGCCTCATCTTCAGAATATGCTCCCAAGCTATAGGTACCAGGAAGATCAATAATCCGGATGGAGTATCCTCTGTGGGTGAGGCTGCCTTCTTTTTTCTCTACAGTAACCCCTGGCCAGTTGCCTACGTGCTGTCTTGCTCCTGTGAGGTTATTGAAGATAGATGTTTTACCGCAGTTAGGATTTCCTGCTAAAGCCACTACTAGTTCCTGTGTTTGCATTATTGCCACCTCCTGATGTTAGTCTGGCCTAACAATTGAACATAAAGAAATCAGCTGTTCTCTTCAACCATAATCTTCAAGGCCATGCCCCGGCCCAATGCTAATCGGCTATTGTCTATAGAGAGGATTACAGGTCCGCTTTGATCGTTTTTAACAACCCCGATTTTCGTGCCCCGATTGAGGCCTAATTCGGTGAGGCGCTGGCACATGCCCCTGCCACCTGCAAGCTCTCGAATCACAACCTGCTGTCCTCCCTCTACAAAGCTAAGTGGTAAGATCATGATTTTACCTCCATTTGTATTAATAAGGCTTCCTCTTTCCGCAGGCTCAATCGATACCCTCTGAGGGATAGCTCCATAGGGTCTCCCATAGGTGCGACTCCCAGCATAGAGACTTCTGTGCCAACAGTCAAACCCATCTCTATAATCCTCCTGCGAAGGGGGCCTGTGGCGTCAATTCGAGCTACAGTTCCTGTCTCGCCCTTTTTCAAATCTGCCAGCTTGATCATTTGTTTCCCTCCTGTGCCAAAAATTCCACTAACTTATCCATGGTCTGGGGACTAATTGCATGCTCCATCAGGCAGGCATCCTCCTCTGCCGTGGTGGGATCTACGCCGAGGATTTCAATGAGGAATTTACGCAGCATCCTGTGGCGCTTCTGCACCTTAAGTGCCTGCTCTTTTCCTGTCGCTGTGAGTTTGATGGGGCCATAACTCTCCTGCTCTACAAGGCCCAAGCCTGCTAGTTTACCTACGGACTGGGAGACAGAGGCTTTGGCAATGTCCAGCTTTCGGGCTAGGTCCGTTACCCTTACAGCGCTGTTGGTCTGGGCAAGTTCCAGAATTGCTTCTAAGTAATCCTGGAGGGAAGAGGATAAATTGAGCAATCAAATCACCTCTAGCATAAGTTAGTCTCACCTAACAATTATTATACCTCCCTTTTCGGGTTTGTCAAGAGCAAGGTGGAATTTTTAAAGTTTTGGCCTAGAAATGGCCCTTATCTAATGGAATTATGGGGCACTATAAAAAAATTTTCTTATAGAGGAGGAGAAAATGAAATTCAGGTGAATATAGAGATTAAGGATCTGGTCTGACCATAAGACCATAGGAGGGGAGAAGGTGGATCTAAAAATCGTTACAATCAGGAAAGCCACAGCGGAATATCCCAGACATTCCGAAGCCGCTATAGTTGAGCTGCCAGCTGGCAGGCTGCTGATGGCCTGGCAGGAGTATACCCAAAGCGAACTTGGTGGCTCTGATCATGCTCCTAATCGTATTGCGGCGATGGTATCTACAGATGAGGGACTAAGCTGGGGAGAGCACAGGGTTTTGGTGGAGCCTGAAAGTGGAGATGTGAACGTTTATAGCCCAAGTTTTTTGTATTTACCTAGCGGAGAATTGTTGCTTTTCACTTTTCGCTATCAGGTTCTGGAGGCAGGCAAGCCGCCCCAAACAACAGCTACCATTCGCAGATCAACTGATAATGGGCAATCTTTTGCACAGCCGCAGCTTGTCTGGAAAAATAAGCCCTACGGTTGTGCCAGTTCTGTTCTAAAACTCCTCACCTGCGGCAGAATGATCATTCCCATTGCCAAACAGGTGGGGGCCGTCTGGAGCAAGACAGACCATAGTCTTGCAGGCATCATCTATAGCGATGATGAGGGAGCGACTTGGCATGAGTGCGAAACTTGGGTTGATCTTCCCCTGCGCGGTGCCATGGAGCCCCATCTTGAGGAACTCACCGATGGCAGACTTTTGATGGTGATGCGCACCCAGCTAGGCTCTGTATTTAAGTCCTATTCTCAAGACAGAGGAGTTACCTGGTCTTTGGCGCAAAGCACAGGGCTCATGGCACCAGAGTCCTGTCCGGAGTTGGTGCGTATTCCTCAAAGAGGTGAGTTGATGATGGTTTGGAACAATAGTCCCTATGACCCCAGTTGGGCAAGCCACTATGGGAAAAGAACCCCCCTCACTATAGCTAGATCTCAAGATGAGGGGGAAACGTGGATTGATTTTCAGGAGATTGAGAACCATCCAGCCCGAGCCTATAGCAATCCTGCGTGTACCTTCACCAAGAATGGAAAAGGAATTTTAACATATTGGGTAGCTCGCTACAAGGAAAGTGGCTATATGGATAATAGCTTATTGGATCTGAAGGCAGCGATCTTCGACCCAAGATGGTAGGAGGCGAGAAATATGAAAACCCCCAAAGTAGTGCTGGAACTGAACCCTACAGCAAGCAATCCCAGAAATTCTGAAGGCAGCATCATCGAGCTTGAGGATGGGCGACTGATGTTTGCTTACAGCCACTTCTATGGCGGCGCAGCTGACGATGCCCCAGCCTTTATTGGAGCACGTTTTTCTGCGGATAGAGGCCAGAGTTGGGATAGGGAGGATACCATCTTAGTCCAGAACGAAGTGCAAAATGTGATGAGCGTGAGTTTTTTGCGTTTGAATACACGGGAGATTGGCCTTTTTTATCTCCTGCGGTATTCATTGCAAGATCTGAGAATGGTGATCAGTAAGTCCCGAGATGAGGGCAAAACCTGGAGCGAGCCTAGGCTTTGCATGGCTGAGCCAGGGTATTATGTAGTTAACAACGACCGGATTATTCAGCTTGCAGATGGAAAGATTTTAATTCCGGCAGCCTTGCATCCCTGCACTGATGGCACTTGGGAAACGTGGCAACCTAAAGCCCGCGCCAGCTGCTTTTTTTCCGATGATGGAGGAGCAACATGGTCCTGCAGCAAGGCACTTGAAGCTCCAAAAGAGAGTGGGTCTGGTCTTCAGGAGCCCGGGATAATTCAGCTCCCCGATGGCACTGTCATGCTCTGGGCTCGCACAGATCTGGGCTCTCAGTACATCGCTTTTTCCAAAGATGGAGGCTGCACGTGGAGCCAGAGCGAGCCTTCAGATCTTCTCTCGCCACTCTCTCCTGCTAGCATTAAGCGAATTCCCAGTACTGGAGAGTATCTTTGCCTCTACAATGATCACTCAGGCAGATTCAGTTTTGTTCCTGGTAAAAGAACTCCACTTGTAGCGGCTCGTTCCCGAGATGGAATTACCTGGTATGGACATAAGCTTGTGGAGGGAGATCCAGATGGATGGTATTGCTATACCTCAATTTCTTTTGTAGATGATAACGTCCTTTTAGGTTATTGTGCAGGGGATAGTCAGGTGGGAGGCTTAAATAGGCTGCGGCTGACAAGGGTGCCTCTTTCCTGGTTGCTAGAGGGGGGAGGGCATGATTGAGAAATTTGTGGTTAGTCGCCACAAATCCTTATACCAAGCTTGGCCGGATCTGGTTCAGTTCAGATGAAGGCGCGACCTGGCAGGGACCCATACCTACTCTAGTGATAGGAATAGTTCCAGATAAACTCCTTGAGTTGCCAAATAAGCGTTGGTTGTTGGTTAGCCATCGGAAAAGCTCTAAACACGGCTTTTTGGAGGAGCGGGTATGGCTTTCAGATACTCAAGGGAAAACCTGGTCCGACCCTATAGTTATGGCTAGCAAAGAAGGTTTGAATCTGTATGAGGTGAGCACGGTTCTCCTTCCAAATGGCACACTAGTTGGTTTTCTCAGGGAGAATTCTTTCCGGTGTTGGGATGCTTACAAGGTAATTTCCTCTGACGGGGGTGAAACTTGGCAAGGGCCCTTTCCAGTGCCTCTGCCAGGTTGCCACAGACTAGTTGATGGGATGTTAGAAGATAACAAGCTACTTATTACCTACAGGTTTTTGCAAGGTGGGAAGGGATGGCGAGGAAACTGGACCCAGGACTTTTTTGCTGGCTTAGCGATGTTAAATCAGCGAAAGCTACTAGATGCAGTCAGCAGTGGACTCGGATTCTCCCTTTGGACTACGATCGGAGCCCTGTCTCTGATCTAGGCTATTCAGGTCGGGCTCGTTTCCAGATGGAAAAATCTATGTGGTCAATTCCTTTTTTGACGATTGGCCCCGAACAGATTCGGGACTATAATTTGAAGAAAGAGGACTTCTATTTTTACACCAATCAAGAGGCTCAATTGGTAACAGAAAAGCAAAGCTTATAGGAGGACCAGATGGTGGCGATAATGGCAGCTAGCCATTGGGAACAGGGAGAGATCCGAGTCCAGGTAGCAGATCTTCAGTCTAAAGCCACCGTATCAGCTTCTATGGGGAGTGTAATTCAACTTGAGGGTAATAAAAAAAGGATTTTTTTCGATCTCCTCTCCAGAGCCCCCTTTCAAATGCGGATTTGTTGCGCTGACACAGAGAACCTCACAGAGTACTTCAATCCCCTCACAGGCGAGAGTGGTTTTCTCCAGCTTAACATAGAGGGTCTACCTCAGGGGGCTTCATGTTGTCAGGCCCAGGTATTGAGGCTGGCAGATGGAAGATTCCGGATGTATTTTTGGTTCCATGGGACAATTAATGAGAAAAGAGCTGTGCGCTATCTTATTGCCGAGAGTACTGATGGCTTAAACTTCAAATGCTTGGATCTGGAGACGGCAGCTATTTATCATCCTGCGGACAGTGCCTTAGATCTTTCAGCTGACTTCGAAGGTTTGGTAACTATAAATAAAGGTGGGAGCTCACAGGAGAAGCGAAAAAATGATCAAAAGTTGCGTCTGATGAGCAATGATGCAACCTTTGTTAATCCTACAGAGCAAGGTTTCGAGATGTATTCTGTTTATTTGGCCAAAAATAGCGAGGATTCAGGGCACTATGTTCTCCGGGATAATGCTCCAACAATCAGGCGCATTATCCACAGACGGATAAGCGAGGATGGCCTCGCCTGGAGCGATCCAGAAATAGTCCTCTGGCCAGATGAAAAAGACCCCTGGGATCTGCAGTTTTATTACTTAGCATCCCATGAGCTTGGTCAGAGCAGAATGGGCCTTGTTAGTTATTATTCTGTGGCAGAGCAAGCGATGGATCTTGAGTTTGCCTTCTCTCGAGACGGGCTGAGATGGGAGCGCCCCCTGCGGGGAGGTTGGGTAAGAAGAGAGCTGGAATCTGGCTATGGAACTATGCTTTTGCCTTCCCGGGGTCTTTTCACAGACGGCCGGGAAAAGGCTTTTGTTTTTGCCGGGTTTAACTATCGCCATGATGAGGCAGCGGAGCTTAAGTTTCGGAGGGGCGTAATCTGCAAGGGTACGTTCCATGAAGACAGATTGATTGGGGTAGCAAGTCTCCCTAAGGGGCAGAGTCAGCTCCTGACAAATCCTTTTGTTCTGACCCAAGAGAAGCTCTTTTTACTAGGGGATCTGGAAGGCAGGGTAACTGCTTCCCTGAAAAATTTACATGGTGAGGAAATCAAAGGAGCAAGCCATTTGAATTCAGCTCTTGAAGAAATTGAACCTGGAAAGTTCCAACTCTCCTGGGAGGGAGTTGATTTGGCGGAGAGGAGATTTGTGGATGTATATCGGTTGGAAGTGGCGTTTGAAAAGTCGCAGCTCTTTGGCTTTGAAGCTTAAAGGAGGTGCAGGTCTTGATTTCTTGCACAGAGTTTATCTTGGCCTACAATGAACTTTTCAACTTTCTCTATGAGCAAGGTGGTCTCGCTGCTCTGCATAATTTTTGGCGCACTATCTCGGATCAATACCTCGCGAGCCTAGACCAATTGGTGCGAGAAAAGGGAATCGCAGGCATGGAGGAGTATTGGGGTAGGACACTGGAGGAAGAAGCTGCAGGCTACGAAATAACAGCAAGTGAGAATAGGTTTACGATCCAGATGCACAGATGCCCTTCTGTGGGTTTGCTCAATAGTAGTAATGTGGAGAAGTGTCCTTATTATTGCGATCATTGTGCCGCCCTCTACAGGCCTATTATGGAAAGAGCTGGTTTCGCCTATCAGATCGAGGATCTGGATCGGGACAGGGGAAGCTGTCGGCTAGTAATTGAGAAGAAAACGGAGGCTGGAGGAGATGCTTAAACTGCAGGGAATAATCCCACCGATGATTACCCCTTTAGACAACCAAAGGAAGGTTGACGAGGAATCAGCTCGCGGGCTAGTTAATTTCATGCTAGAATCAGGGGTAGACGGACTCTTTCTTTTGGGCACCATGGGGGAAGGATTAGCTTTGGAAACCTCCCAGCAGTATCGGTTGGTTGACATTGTCTTGTCTGAAGTCGCGGGCAACTGTCCTGTTTTGGCGGGCTGCAGCGATTCAGCCTTGAAACAGACAATAAAAAATGCCAGGCAGCTAGAGCAGCTAGGGGTAGATGCTGTAGTTGTGATGCAGCCAGCTTTTTTTAGGATGCTCTCAGGATCTGAACTCGAACAGTATTTCCTCTCTGTGAGCCAGGCCACAGCTCTGCCTGTGGTGATATATAATAACCCAGGTCTCACCGGTAACAAGATTTCATTGGCAACTATGGAGAAGCTAATAGCCAATCCTAAGTTTATAGGAGTAAAGGACTCTTCCTCTGATTTTGATTATCTAACAAGCCTTCTAGCGTTGAGGGATAAAACAAGGAAAGACTTCGCTATTATGCAGGGAGATGAGCTGGCAATAGCCCCTGCCCTCCTTGTGGGTGCCGATGGGGTGGTGCCTGGCATTGGATCATTGGCAGGGAGATTTGTGAAAAAGATTTATCAAGCAGCACAGGCTAAAGATAGGGAGCGGGCATTGACCCTGCAGCTGGAACTAAATGAACTGTTCGCCGGCGTCTATGGGCCAGATGTTTCCGATTGGCTGCGAGGACAAAAGGAAGCTTTGGCGTATTTAGGGATTATCCATAATCCAGCCACAGTTTATTACCAGCCTCTATCTGAGGAGAAAATAGATAGAGTACATGTTGCCGTGGAAAGATGGAAGGAATATCTATTGGGGGAGTAAGGATGAAGCAACTTAAACGTGCCAATCTATACGAACAGATTGCAGATGAGATCCGGGGTTATATCATCCGCAACCAGATCAAGCCCGGAGAGCGGCTGCCCACAGAAAGGGAACTCGCAGAGATGTTGGGTGTGAGCAGGACTTCTGTACGGGAGGGAATTCGGCTTCTAGAAACACTGCAGTTTTTGGAGGTAAGGCCCAAGCGTGGGATCACAGTCAAGAAGCTGGAGTTAAGTCCCCTTGTGGAGCAGTTCTCCAACAGGATTCTTTTGGACAAAGGCAGGTTTTCAGAGCTAGTTGAGGCTAGACGCTGTATTGAGCTGGAGATGGTGAAGCTAGCAGCCACTCGAGCTACAGAGGAGGATTTGCTAGAGCTAGAGCAGACAATAACAGTCATGGAAGAGAAAGCTGCTCGGGGTGAGAATTACAACCAGGAAGATCTGTACTTTCATAAAGTAATTTTCTCAGCGGCAAAAAATAGCGTCTTACATGGTTTTCAAGCAGCCCTAGTTGAGTTTTTCAATGCAATCCAGGAGAAAGCAGGCCCCCCAGATCAAGACAACGGGACTTTACGGGAACACAAACTAATTTATAGGGCTATTGCAGAGCAAAATCCCACTTTAGCATCTGAAGTTATGGTGCAGCATTTAAAACCATATGATCGCTACCTAAAGAAGAGTAGGGAGTTGATTTAGGTGGGGGAGTATTTGCATAAGGACTTCCATGGAGCTCTCAACTGCGGATTTCAGTATGTAAAGGATAGGTATGGCCAAGACGGTCTTGAGGAATATTGGCGACGGATTGCCCGTAATTGCTATGGCCCCTTGCTCGTCGAGCTAAGGAGCCGGGGCCTCAAAGCTTTAGAGGAGCACTGGAACAAGGTCTTTGAAGTTGAGGGTGGTGATTATAAGCTATACTACATAGATGAGACATTAGTATTGGAAGTGGAGAGATGTCCTGCCATCGACCAGATAGAACAGATGGGTTATCCTTTGGCTGAGGGTTTTTGCCGGCATTGTGAGATCATCAATAAAGAAATCTGTGAGCAGGCAGGGCTTGGAGCTAGTTGCACCTATAGACAAGCTGTGGGAAGCTGCAGGCAGAAGTTCTGGTCTTTAGACAATTAAAGGGTGAGTAGGGGGTGAGGAAGATATTTTAAAAAAAGTATTGACAAAGAATATGGTGTATGGTATTCTATGTCTTGCGCGGCAGTAAGCTTGCCGTGGGAATCCTGGTCCTTGACAACC
>DIQB01000086.1:3321-9410 GCA_002427165.1 Firmicutes bacterium UBA5473 | reverse complement strand
GATAATCCTGTCATACTCTTTATCGAAGGTATGCAGGTAATAATAGCTCAGGTTCTCTTTTCCGGAATAGACTGCTTTATCCCTGACTTCCTTCATCCTAAGGAGCAGGTCAATCATCTCCTGCGGCCAGGTTTGTTCAGGTTGGTTTTCAACAACCCCAATTAGTTCTCTGAGAAGATGAGCACAACATAATGCATGCCGGATGTCACCGTATCTCCAATATGGCTTCCAGCAGTCGTGTACCGCAATCCCCTTAAAATCAGGAAGGATACCAGCTGCATCCATACCTTCCGTGCCGCGCTTTTCGGATACGGTAAGATAGGTGTAGTCTTTATTGGATGCATTATGGAACCACATGGTTTTTTTATCAACTCGGGAACCTGTTTCATCAAAGTGGTTTATCGTCGAGGAGACTACTGCCTGACGGATATGCTCCACGGTATTTGCCAGTTTCCCTGCTAAGCCCATTACCATGTTATGGATAGTCCCGGTGCTGATAGGGATGCCGAATACGGCACTCAGTATTTCATGAGTTCGTTTGATGCTGACCATTCCAATAGTATTCAGAGATACGGCAAGTGCTTCTAGATTATTACCGTACTGCATGGTAGAGGTTACGTTATCAGGAAATGCACCATTTATGACTATACCATTTTCCTTCATGCATCGAAAAGAAAGGGCGCGATGTTGAATAACCATGGTATTCACAACAATATCTATCTCATACCGTCTTTCGGCGACTCCGCACGATGTGCATTTTCCGGCGTTAAGGCAACCAATGCATTTGGCGGGGATATGGTCAATTGTTTTATCCGGAGATTGGGTAATGGAAAACCCTTTTCCCTTATGACCTTCTTGGGCACCCTGCTTTTTACCGGAGGGCTTCCGTAGACTTTTAGGCGACGGTTTCTTCAATCCATCACTAGAAGGTGGCTTGGAACTATTCTTGCTATTTTTGTTAAGCTGTTCCCTCAATACCGCATTTTCGGCAGAAAGTTTGGCAACGGTTTCGGTTAGCTTATCGATAATAGCATTCAACTGATCGATTTTATCAAGTAGTTGTTGCGTAGAATCAGACGTAAAACCGTTGTTCAAGCCAGCCACTTCCCTTCCGCTTTAGATACTATAATTATAACACAAAAACGTTAGAAAAGCTAGTGTTCATGCGGGTTTATAGCACTTTTCACTACTTTTCAATGGGGGGATAACCGATGCAAATTCAATAGGGTTTCCATCACATATTTAAGATATTTATTCAAAACCTTTATCATCAAAATGTTGCTCGTTTTAAGCATCCAATCTTATGGGCGACTGAACAGTTACATAAAAAGTAAGCGCAAACCCAGTCCGCACCGTTTATGAGCGATGCGGACTGGGTTTTTTAAAAAAGTTTATTATGTGCATTTTTTTCTACTTGTCATTAATTTTATGCTTATCGACAATTTTCTTTTGCAGCAGTTCTGTGGAAAACAACATGATAAGGATACAGATAAGTAGAAAATATGGGAAAACCTTTATTGTCGTTGCCGAAGCAATTGCCCCGAATAGTGGCGGGAAAAAGGTACTTCCAATATAGGCAAAAGCCATCTGTAATCCCATAATCGCTCCCGATGCCATTGCACCAAATCTATTTGGCGTTTCGTGCAACATTGATGGATAAATCGGAGATGTGCCAAGTCCAAGTAAAATGATGCCAAGCATTGAAAAATAAACAGGCAACGGCAATATTAAGATAATTGCTCCCGCAACGCAAACAAGTTGACCGATTCTGATAAGCTGCGTGCTGTTGATTTTCATTGACAAGAAGCCCGACACTAACCTTCCGACGGTTATTCCTCCATAAAAATATGCCGCCCACCGTGCCGCATCACTTGCGGATAAATTTTTTACAGTAACTAAATAACTACTACTCCACAGTCCTGTCGTAAGCTCTGTCGCACAGAAAAAAACGAATGAAACAAGCGCAAGCTTGACATACGGTATTTTCAAAGCTTCTCGATTGCTTATTACGGTTTCTTTTTGTTTATCTATCGCAGTTGCTTTTTTGTTGCTCTTTTTCCAAAGGGGTAGTGTAACAAGCAAAAGTAATACTAATCCAGTTTGAATAATAGCGATGGTTATATAGCCCTTTCTCCAACCGCCTTGACTTAACAGAAACATTGACATAATTGCTGGACCTACAGTTGCTCCAATGCCCCAAAAACAATGCAGCCAACTCATATGCTTTGATTGATAATGGAGTGCCACAAAATTGTTGAGAGCAGCATCTACGCTTCCTGCACCGAGTCCAAGAGGTATAGCCATGACGAACAATAAAAAAATATTGGGTGCAAAAGAATATCCAAACAATGCGAGAGCTGTCATTGCAACGCTGACAAGTGTAACTTTTCCCGCGCCGAATTTAGCAACAAGCCTATTGCTGAAAAGGCTTGAAACAACTGTTCCAGCACAAACGGTCATAGAAATATAGCCCGCCATGCTGAAAGCGGAGGATAAATCAGTTTGTATGATCGGCCATGCACTCCCAAGAAGTGAGTCAGGCAGTCCCAAGCTGATAAACGATATATAAATGATTACAAGTAATGCTGTCATATTATTAAAATCCCTTCAAGTGCTAAACTTATAATTCCCGATTCAAAGTATTTATTCATTTCATTTAAAAAGACTGGGACAGGCAAAAGTTCTCAATAAAAATAGTAACCCTTTCAAGCAATTTTATGGCATCCTTAGGTTGCTACACCGAAAGGAGATAAAATCGCTTAAAGAGTTACATATATATTTTAGCATAGTCTTTCGCGATCAACCAGTTCAATGTTAAAGTTTATAGATTCCATATTGTGTCAATTTCGCTCTTGTTTTTCTCGCAGAGCTTCTTTGTGGCGACTATTGTGGGTTTGATGCTGCGTTCTGATCATTTAGGAACTACATCTATCATTCGTGATCTTTCGCTTAATCCTGCCTGCTACGAAGCTTTGAATCATTTTTTCCGTTCCTCTGCTTGGTCACTTGAATCTCTATGGCAGACATGGCTTCATATCGTAGGGGAGTATGCCCTCTCTATCGAGTCACCAATGAAGCACGTTTAATGCCAGGTGTTAAAAAGCTACATCAGGAATCTGAAAACTCATCTAAAGCACCCTACATTTTGGGGCATCTCTTTGGCGCAGTAGGAGTTCTTATGGGAGCTCCTAGCCGGTGGTTCTGTTTTGCACTTGTTCTTTCAAATGCAAGATGATGTGAAAACAATCTTTGACTGGGGAGCAGAACTCCAGAGCAGCTAATACATAGTTTTGAATTTGCTGGTTTCATAGCTCATAAAACTTTTGACTGTCCACTTATATGAAACTTGGCCGAAAACCCCATCGGCTTGCTGCGGGAATGAAGGCGTCACTTTATAAAACATAGGGGGACTGGGAATCCATTTAAATACGTCGAGCGAACTAGCTCCGTTTTCTTCAGAACAATACTTCCCCTGTTTAAGTAGTTCTGAGGGATGAGGCTACCCCCACCCCTCTTTGGACAACATTTTTGTCTAGCTTTTGGCCATCAAATTTTTAACCCAAAAACCTTGGTTGCCAAGGGTGCGAGTAACTTCATCAACGCCATTGTGGGACTGGGTATCTCCCCTGACAAGACTAAAGTTAAACTCATACCCATGGCAAGCGCTATTAAAACCACAAAGGTGGCCAGTAACCTATGATCATTTTTCTCAACCAGCTGCGGGACTTCCAACCAAATAATAAACCCATAGAACAAAAGCAAAAAAAGATAAATCATCGCTCCTCTAGCTCCCTCGGCCCCCCCAAGGAAAGGCCGCTGCTCTCAACTTGGGCCCTCACTTGCCAGTGGATTGCAACCCCACCGGGCCAACTGGGCTGGAGTTTATGCCATAGCTTTGGGTTTTTAGTGTAGATCAAATGCCCAAACCCAAAAGGATCCACCTCTAGCTTACACGCTTTACTCCAGGCTGCTTTCAATTCCTTTTCGACAACAATTTGGGCTTTTCGCTCCAAGGAAGGGCTCTGCTTTATCAGTTCTTTTGAAGATTCCTGACTTGCCAAACCTAAACCAAGCTCGATTTGCACTGTAATTTGGGGTATACCATCCTTTTGCTTAACTGACAGCTTACGGCTTGAATTGAATACTTCCAAATCGATTTTTTGCTCTCCATTTCCTGGAACCTGGATTGTGATCAGATCTTTGATCGTACCTCTAACCCAAAGGAGCCCCCGGGCTTCCCTTTTATCTAGCCAACCCACAAGCTTAGTGCGTCGAAACAACGCCTGCTTGTCCAAATTCAGCTCCGTCACAGTGGTACCTGTTTTCAGATCTTTTTTCCCTGTCGCCACAAGCCCCGGAACCTCAACCAGCGGTCTTAAAACAAGGCCTGCTGTGCTGGGATCTGCCCCTGGCAGGGATAGTGCTACTAAAAACTGATGGAGCGTTGAAACCTCAGCATAACCTGAAATTTTACTTGTCTTTGCCAGACCCGCCAGCTGCATGCCCACTGTTCTTTCCATGGCACCAAAGCTTTTAGTTAGCAACTGAGCTGCCTCCCCCTGGTAAACAAACAATAAAGCACTCCGTCGTGCTTCGGGATCTCGATCCCAAAAATCTAAAACTTGATTCAAGCCAGAGCGAGCTACCTCCTCTCCGATAATTATCGCAGAGCAGTGGGCCCAATATAGCCGCCTGGGTACTTTCAAAGTTAAATTACGAATGGCAGTGAAGACTGTAGGACCACTTCCTTTGGCTAGCCAAGCTTGACGTGCAGCGGTGATCCCTCCCCCACCTGCTCCTTGTGAAGAGGAAGGAAGAAAAATCTCAACGGTAACCTCCCAGCCCTCATCTGTACGATCAAAGGCGGCTGAGGAGACAATAGCCAGCTCATTAATCTCTCGCTTACTCCAACAACCAGAGAAAAAAAGCGTGCCGCACAAGAACCCTGCCAGCCACAAACGCTTCATTCCCTCTCCTCCCGGCTAATTTCAGCATCAAGCTCTTTCAGATCCTCACGTCCATCTACGCTAGATCCGGGCTTCAACCCCTCCTTTTCTCTGATCGGGTCGCGGTATCCTGTAATTTTTGGCCTCCGTAACATTTTCCACCATGGTGCACGCATAATAATATCTCTCTGGTTTTGCGAAACAAAGGGAGCGATCCCTGTTAAATAAGGCACCCCAAAGGAGCGTAAATTTACAAGGTGAATCAAAACCAGCATTATTCCTACAAAAATACCAAATAACCCCAATGACGCGCTGAGGATAATCATGGGAATGCGCAGAAGACGGATCACAAGGGAGAGGCTATAGGCAGGAAAGAGAAAAGAAGAAATTGCAGTTGCCGAAACCACGATCACCATAGCTTCAGAAATAAGACCTGCCCTCACAGCAGCCTCGCCAATCACCAAGGCCCCCACAATGCTCACAGCCTGACCCAAGGTTTTGGGCAGTCTCAAGCCTGCCTCCACTAAAATCTCGAAAATTATTTGCATAACCAAAGCCTCCACAACTGCAGGATAGGGAACATGTTCACGCTGAATGGCAAGGCTTACTGCCAGTGATGTGGGCAACATCTCTTGGTGATATGTTGTCAAGGCCACGTAGACCGCGGGCAACAGCAGAGCGATCAAAAGGCTCAAAAGACGCAAAAGACGCAGCCCAAATGCTAAAATCCAGTTTTGATAATAATCTTCCACAGCCTGGAGATAATTAATAAAGACCATAGGCAGCTTCAAAGCAAAAGGAGTTCCGTCAGTGAGCAGGGCAACCCTACCTTCCAGAAGGCCTGCAGTTACTCTATCGGGGCGCTCTGTGGCATCCACTTGGGGGAAAACAGAAAAGGGCGCATCGGCAATCAGCTCTTCCAGATAATTGCTCTCTAGCACCCCATCGAGTTTGATCCGCCCCAGCCTGCTTCTTAATTCTTCCAGCACGGATTTCGGTGCTAGGCCCTCAATGTAGAGAATCATCACTTGGGTATTGGATAGATCTCCTATTATCTGCCGCTCAACTCTCAGATTGGGGTGACGAAGCCTGCGCCTAATCAGGGAAAGGTTGACGTTGATATTTTCCACAAACCCCTCCCTC
>DIQB01000086.1:869-3147 GCA_002427165.1 Firmicutes bacterium UBA5473 | reverse complement strand
CCCCTCCCTCGGGCCCCGAACTGCGGACTCCACTTCCGGTTCGCTGACTTGTCTTTCCTCCCACTTTTTAGTCTCTAGCAACAACGCTACTTTGCAGTTATCCGCAACAAGGATTGTTTTTCCAGCTAACAGGCCACGAATAGCTCCACCCATTATTTGCTCCTGGCTTACCTCACCTATAGGCATGCCGCTTTGCTGCCATTTTTGCAAATTGCCCCCCAGCACAATTCCTGCTTTTTCAACCTGAGGTCTTTCTAACAAAAGTGCATCTAGAATCTTTTCGATTGATATCCTGTCCACCAAACCGCTAAGATAAATCAGCGCCACCTCTGCTTGAGGTAGCTTCAGTTGCCTCACCACCAGATCATGGGGCTGCCCCATAATCTGGCGAATCCGCTCTACATTCGCAGCCAGCTTCCCAACCACCTGTTCCTTATCCAGCTGTACCAACACATCCTCAGGCTTTAGGGAATCCAAATCCGCATGGGGAATCTTCTTAATCCAAGGAAAAATCATGCTCACCCCCTTTGTTATGTATCTTCTAGGGTAGTATAGCCAATAATTTAAAGGCTAACTCTAGATCAAGGATCAGAAGCTTTCAGAGGAGGACTTTAGATGCGCTTTGAGAGAATTACCAGCTGGCAGCTGCTGATGCTTTTAGGCAGCTTCCTTATTGGTACTTCCACCATTATTTTAGCTACGCCTCTGGCAGGCAGATCCGGCTGGCTTGCCACATTGCTTGCACTCGTCCCTGGAGTTTTAGCCTTATTGATGTGGTGGCAGCTGAGCCTGCTTTGGAAAAAACCACTAATCACAGGTATTTTAGAGCATCTAGGGCCTATCTTAGGGTCCGCTTTATCCCTGCTCTATCTGTTATATTTTTTGCTTTTAGCCTCCTTAATCACTGCAGATGTTAATTTCCTTTCTTCAGTTGCTGTGCTGCCGGAGACCCCTAAATTAGTCTTTGCAAGTGGAACGCTTCTTCTGTCAGCCTTGGCCATTCGCGGGGGCCTTGAAAGCATCGGCAGGCTTGCTGAAATCCTCCTTCCCTTAATTGGACTGGCAATTGTCACCGGGGCAATTCTCATCCTAGCCACTCCACAGTTGGTAAATTGGAACTATCTCCTCCCGCTGGTGGACGAAGGGTGGCTCCAGACCATAAGGGCTAGTATTTCCATCTTCTGCTTCCCCTTTGGCGAGGTTATGATTTTCACATCTATCTTACCTTTTGTGTTAGACCTAAAAGATACCAAAGGTCCTTCCCTTGCTGTATATATTCTAGCAGGTCTCCTCTTGACAGGTTTATCAACGCTTCAGACTGCAGTTTTAGGTGAAGAAATAACTCGCACTACTTTTCCAGGCTTCTCATTGCTTCGGGAAATTCGGGTTGCTGATTTCGTAACCCGCCTTGAGGTCTTGGGGATTTTTGTCTGGTCCCTTGCTTCTTTCGTAAAAGTATCAATCTATTTTTGGGCATTGGCCACAGGCCTGGCCCAACTGCTGGGGCTTTCAGATTATCGGCCTCTGCTCTTCCCTTTAGGGATCATCATCACTCTTCTTTCTGTAACCATTTTTACCAACTTCTCCGACCTCTCTTTATTTATTATTGCCATCTACCCACTGCTAACCCTTCCCATGCAGCTCCTTATCCCCCTGGCCCTATTTATTCTAACCCGCCTCAAACCTACCAAGCCTTGATCTGATCTAGAGCTACTCCGCTTCTGCGAATCTGTCCCCGGACCCTCACCTCAATTGGCACGGTGGGAAACTCTTGCCGCCAGTTTAGTGCTTGCCACTTTTTCCCAGAAACACCACTGCGGACAATCTCGCCAAAGCCTAAAAAATCACTCTCAAGCCTTTGGGAGATGCTGATTGTCCGCTTTATTTCCCCCTGAATCTCCCGGGCCAAGAGTTGGCCCACTCTATGGAAAAAGGTATCATCAATCTTCGCTCCTGCACCTCGCACCTCGAAAATCTCACCTCGGGCGAATACCTCCACTTCAATCCTAACCTTCTTCTCTTCTATCCGTGGCTTAATTTTTGCATCCACATCTAAAATCTGCACCGAGACCCACCTGCCCCGATTGGGAAGCACAAGGACAACAGGATCCCTAAATCCCCCTTTGAGCCAAAAATAGCCACGGGCCTGGTGGCTTGAAAGCCAATCGCAAAAATATGATCCTCGAAAAACTCCCATCCCATCTATACCTAAAGTCTCATTTCCCTCCCCCCTGTCCCCATAATCCAGCTCCACCCTCTCAAGTTTAGGCAAAACAGC
>DIQB01000086.1:287-685 GCA_002427165.1 Firmicutes bacterium UBA5473 | reverse complement strand
CTCTCAAGTTTAGGCAAAACAGCATCCCTTCCCTGAGTTATAAGGGAAACTAACAACTCTTGAACATTAACCTTAGGGGCCATAGCTACAGCAGCGCCCACTGATGTTAATTCAGCCAAATAATCTCCAGCTAATTTCTCCTGGGGCGGCTTTGTCCTCATAAGTTCATAGGCGCTGCCTTCAGCCAAGAAAACGCTAGTAGTTGAGCTCAACTGCCTGTTGCGATTGAGCCAGTCCAGGCAAAAATCCATGCAATTTTGGGCAAACTTCTCGCCGATGATAATGGCTTGCAGGTGCGATAGCTCCCCCCTGCGACTATGTTTTTTAGCAAAGTTGCGAAACGCATCATATAGATCCCGCCCTGTAGCTGTGGCAAGATAATAGGCACCATTACTCCC
>DIQB01000086.1:0-167 GCA_002427165.1 Firmicutes bacterium UBA5473 | reverse complement strand
CTCCCCTGCTCCCCTGTACTGTTTAGCTGCTCTGTATTCACAAGATTAAGGCTGAGGAGAATTTTATCTTCGGACTCTAAATCGATGCCCATGGCTGTAATATATTGTGTGTTCTCCAGCTCCTGGGCATCCCAGCATCCCCCTAGCAGCCACGGGCAGACCATAAG
>DIQB01000108.1 GCA_002427165.1 Firmicutes bacterium UBA5473 | reverse complement strand
ATGGCAAGATCGTAGTCTTTCACTCACCTATCATCTGGTGAAAGACTACGATCTTGCCATCAATATTCTCAGGGCTAAGATCACCCCAGGTGAGGAAGGACGGCTTGTGATTGAGCTGTCTAACTCCACAGAGGCAGCTATAGAAAAGGGCTTAGACTACCTCAGAGGGCACGGTGTGCTAGTGGAGGAGCTGGGCCACGAGATTAGCATCGATGAACAACTTTGTATTGATTGTGGTGCTTGCACTGCAGTTTGCCTGTCAGGGGCTCTTACCATGGGCGCTCCTGATTGGAAGCAGAAGTTCGAAAAGGAGAAATGCATCCTCTGCGAGCTGTGCGTGGGGGCTTGCCCCACCCGAGCCATCAGGGTGGTATTCTAAAGTGGGATATACACCCCGCACTTACCGGCGCCTCTCCCGACCCGGGGGCTTGGTTTCCTACCGAGTTCAGGTGGGAGAAAGCGATCTTGCCATCTGGAGCACCCAAGAGCGGGAGCAAGAGGCGAAAAGGTTGCTTTGCCAGGCCAGAGAGGAGATTGAGGAATATATAGCGCGCGTCCCCAAGTTTGAGGACGCGCTTTCTCCTTTGCCCCCAGATCCAAGTGCGAGCCTGCTAATACAGCAAATGCTTGAGGCGGGGCATAGAGCCGGCGTTGGCCCCATGGCAGCTGTAGCCGGTGCCATCGCTGCCTTTATAGGAGATAGGCTCCCTTGCCCTGAGGTGATGATTGAAAATGGCGGCGATCTCTATCTTAGAATCGCCCGTCCCAGAACCATAGCTCTTTTTGCCGGAGAAAAATCGCCTTTCAGCTATAAGTTGGGGCTCAAACTTAACCCACAAGATTCTCCCTTGGGTGTCTCCACCTCCAGTGGCACTTTTGGCCATGCTCTGAGCTTTGGGCGGGCTGATGCTGTGACTATTCTCAGTTCCAACTGTGCCCTCAGCGATGCTGCGGCCACAGCTGTAGCTAATAAAGTACAAGGGCCAGATTCAATTGACAGGGCGCTAGCTTTTGCCCAAGAGATTTTAGAGGTGAGAGGGGTCGTAATCGCCTGTCAAGGGAAACTTGGGGTGTGGGGAAAGGTAGAATTGGTTACTTTATAAGGAGGTGGCCGAGTTGATCAGAGCTGCAAAAGCAGAAGATCGAGCGAGGATTGTGGAAATTTGCCTTGCTGCATTTGTTGGGGTGAGCATTGATCATAATATTGAGCTGAAGCTACAACTAGCCCCAGGTAGCTGGCAGGAGAAGAAGCGCATTGCCATCGAGGAGGAACTGCAGAATTTAGACAGTGTGTTTGTGGCGGAGCAAGACGGCGAGGTTGTGGGTTTCATCACCACAAAGCTCTCAGGTGATACCGGCCGCATTCCCAATCTGGGGTTGGATAGTGCATACCGGGGCAGGGGATTGGGCAGAGCCCTGATCGATCATGCCTTGAACTTTTTTAAAGAGCAAGGCCTCAGTCTAGCCAGGATCGAGACCATGGAGCAAAACAAAATCGGTCAGAATCTCTATCCCAAAATGGGTTTTGTTGAGGTGGCGCGACAGATTCACTATGCCATGAAGTTGTAGTTGGAGGTTTAATAATGAGGCAGGATTTATTAGCAAAAAAAGAGCATTTCCTCTCTGATGGGGCCATGGGCACAATGCTGCAAGAAGCAGGATTGGAGCTAGGAAAGGCACCAGAGCTCTACAACATAGAGAAGCCTGAGGTTGTGCGGGAGATTCACCTGGCCTATCTTAGGGCTGGAAGCGACATCATCCAGACCAACACTTTCGGTGGTTCTCCTTTGAAATTGGCCCGCTTCGGCCTAGAGTCTCAGGTGCGGGAACTAAATAGCAAGGCTGCCCAGTTAGCCCGGGAAGCCGCACAAATGTCGGGTAGGGATGTTTTGGTTGCAGGGTCTATGGGTCCTTCAGGTGAGCTAATTAGTCCCTTCGGCACTCTGGAGCCAGAGGAGGCTCAAGAGGCCTTTGCCCTCCAGGCCCAGGCTATAGCTGATGGAGGCGCTGATCTGATCCTCATCGAGACCATGAGTGATCTAGTTGAAGCTAAAGCTGCCCTCCGAGGTGCGCTACGCTCGGGTCTTCCTGTTTGGGTAACTATGACTTTTGAGGCCAACGGCCGCACAAACTGGGGTGTCTCTGCCAAAGAGGCCCGAGAGGAGCTGGCTGCCCTGGGAGCAAGTTGCATCGGAGCTAACTGTTCTGTTGGTCCCAAAGAGCTTCTACCAATTGTCCAGGAGCTAGCCCAGGGGAGTTTGCCTGTGATTGTGCAACCCAATGCTGGTCTGCCGCAGCTGATCGATGATGAGACAGTCTTTCCCTTGGGACCTGAGGGGTTTGCAGCGCAAATGGAGCCTTTATTGCAATATGTGAAGGTTATCGGTGGCTGCTGCGGGACTACGCCTGGGCATATTGCCCAGCTTCGGAATCTCCTGAAGAAGGGGATATGATCCGCACATGGCAGGGGCAAGAGCGGGAGCGAATAGGGGAGATTGCCCTGGCTGCGTTTCCAGGCCTTTTCACCCGGGAGAGGATTGAGCATATCCTCAATTTGCCTGAGGGTAGCTGGCAGGAGCTCAGGTGTAGATCGATCGATGATTTCCTGGAGCAAGCAGCCCAGGTTTTCGTCTTTGAAGAGAAAGGACAGATTGTAGGTTAAATAATTTTAATGCTCAGTGGCCAGGTGGGCTGGATTGCCAATCTGGCAGTGGATCCTGCTTTCCATAAACGAGGAGTTGGTAGGGCTCTCTTGGAGCATTCTTTAGCCTATTTTCGTGTTCAGGGAGTGAAGTTGGATCGCTATGAGACTAACGATGAGAGTCAGGTGAGCCAGCATTTGTATCCCCAGCTGGGTTTTCGAGAGGCTGCAAGACAAATTCACTATGCGATGCAATTAAATGAGGCTGCCGGGGCAGCCTCATTTTAATTGAGAGTGTTTCGGAACCCAACTCGCTTGAGAAGCCTGAGGATAAAAGTTGCCTTACACTGATCTTCCTCTTTTTTGAGAAAGGTTTTTTTTATTCTTCTAAGTTGTTAGCCCTGAGGCTAGTTCGCAGAAGTTCTTTGAGGGTTTTATAAATCATGAACTTGTTTGAATTTTACTTTGGTACCAGCATCTAGCTTTCCAAATCGTTCTTGGAGAATTTCCATGATGTATTCTTGTTTACCCTCTTTTTTCCCTCCTCTAAGCCTTCTTTTAGTCCCTCGTTTTTAAGAAATTCAAAGAAGGTGTTTCTTTCTTTAAGCATCTTGTATTCCTCCATCAAGATTTCCATGATAATTTCAGCGGAAAGTTCGTACCGGCCAGCTAAGGCTGCCGCAATAGAGAGTTGTTCTGCTTGCTTATCAAGCTCAGGCTCTAGTTTTTTAATTAAAGCTCTGGTTTCTGCCAAAGTATCAATTGTTTTTTTCTCTTTGAGCAGCATTAGCATGGACACAAGACCAGGGAGCTCGCCATTTCTTATTTTTTTCAAGATGATCCCACAAACATACAACAGGATACCTAAATAATATTTTGCTAAGGAGAATGAGATGAACCGTAGAAATAATAAAAAGCAAGTGTCTTTCTGCCTACCTTTTGGAGGGGAATTGAATCCTGACAATCGTTGGGTAAAGCTTCGTGACAATATCCCCTGGGATGATATCGAAGAGAACTATGAAAGTCTTTTTCCAGACAATTGTGGCAAGCCTGCTAAAAACTTAAAGGTGGCCCTTGGTGCTTTAATTATTAAGCAAAAATGTGGTTTTTCTGATAAGGAAACTGTGGCACAGATTAAGGAAAATCCCTATCTTCAATATTTCCTTGGTTTTTCGGAATTTAAAACTGAGGCGGCATTCGATCAATCCCTGCTGGTTCATTTCCAGAAGCGTCTAGGCATTGACGAGAGCATCGACATTAACGAAATAATTTCCAAGCTTAAAAGCATTGTTGAATGACTAGGAGACGATATCAAAGCAAACTTCACAATCGGCTCAGATAGCTTTATAAAGAGGAAAGAACTGTAGTCTGTTGCTCTATGCCATCTATAATTTTGATATAGAAGCTGATCTGGAATTTCCAGCAGTCTCTTCTTTTCTAGAGAAGGTATAGCGGATAAAGGGTCGAATAGATTATCTAGAGCGAGTGCAAAAGGAGGAGAGAATGTTAATGAGAAAACTATCAGATGGAGCAATTTTAGGAATCAGCCTTATCATTAGCGCTTTTATTTTTGGACTCTTTTTCTACAATAGCAGAGCTCCGGAGAAGACGATCAGAACAGTGGGTGCAGCTACAGAGAGCATCAGTTCTGATATCATCAAATGGCGAGTGACCATCGCACGCAATGCTGATCAAAATGGACTGAAGGAAGCATATAAGCTTATTGCCGAAGATCTGGCAGCTTTCAAAAAAGTCCTCACAGAGCAGGGAATAGATACCAAGGAAATGGGAGTACAGCCTGTGATGACAAACCAGAATTATAACTCCCAAGGTGCAGTAACGGGTTATAACATTACCCAAAACTTCTACTTGATCTCCAAAGAAATGAAAAAAGTTGAGGATTTAGCATTAAATCCTGGCATCTTCACAGATCGTGGTCTTATGGTTCAGTATTCCAATTTAGAGTATTATAAT